>JBPPME010000041.1:0-5834 GCA_051305895.1 Saccharimonadales bacterium (SeqCode) | reverse complement strand
TTCTTGATACTACCCCTACCTCTGTGCTGTACGTTACTATCAGTACCGGCATCGGCACTGGCGTCATCACGAACAGTACTATCGATCCTGGCGTACGCCACAGTGAGGGTGGCCACGCACTGGTTGAATATGACGGTGTCGTCCGGGAATGGGAGTCGTTTGCCTCAGGCTCTGCCATCTATAAGACGTATGGCAAATACGCGCGTGACATTAAAAACGTGAAGATTTGGCGCCAGATTGCCGATAGAATCAGCCGTGGCTTTTTGGCTATCATTCCGGTGCTGCAGCCAGAGCATATCATTATCGGTGGTAGTATTGGTACTTTCTTTGATCGTTACGGTGCACAGTTAACTGCAATCCTCAAGGAGAAACTCCCAGATCATATCCCCCTTCCGATCGTCACTGCCGCTTCGCACCCCGAAGAAGCTGTTATTTATGGATGTTACTACTATGCCCTCGATACCTTCGCTGATCGCTAAACTTCAAGCCGACTATCCCAATATTTCCTTTCAAGATGGTCAGCTTTTCGAATGGTCACCTTCAGCCAGCACTATTACCTATGACCCCCTAGATCCTTTGGCAATTAGCCGTCTGCTTCATGAAGTGGGCCATGCCGAACTAGCCCATAGCTCATACGAACGAGACATTGAACTCATCGCTCATGAACGCGACGCGTGGCACCAAGCGAAAACGGTTCTCGCTCCCCGCTACGGTCTGGCTATTGACATCGACATCGTTGAAGATGATATGGACAGCTATCGCGACTGGATGCATGCCCGAAGCACGTGTCCTCACTGTGAAGCAAATGGCATACAGACCGATGGACAGCTCTATGCCTGTGTCGTCTGTCGCAATACATGGCACGTCAATGAAGCACGCCAGAGTCGTCTCTATCGTCGTCTCGCCTCTCCTGTCATAAAATAAAACCCCGATCTCTCGGGGTTTTATTTTACTTTATACCAGTTTAGGCTTGAGTCTTCTTTGAGCGGCGTGAAATACGACCACCCTTTACGCCAGCGATACGAGCTAGATCTGGATTGGCAGCGAAGCCACCAGTATGCCCGTTCTTACCACCCTTTGCGCCAATCTTGGCGTAAAAGTTTGGATCTTTTGCTAGATTTTTTGCGGCAGCTTTTTTGCCACCATTAACTGTTCCTGCCATGAGAAACCTCCCGTTTAAAATTAAAGAGCTCCCAACTTTTACAGATGAGAACCCTCTTCTTACCTCACATATGCTATGTGTATGTTTTTATATTAGCATAGCTTATGCTTTTTGTCAATATTTACCATGTGCGGTTTTATGATATAAAAGGTATTGTATTTATGCTTGCCGTGCTATATCATTGATATAGTCCTCTTTTGGACTGGCACCTGTTTGAATCCCAAACTAGATTTGAACCAAACATAAAAATGACCTGCTCTGCGAGACAGGTTATTTTTTATTGATGAGCTTTTCTAATAAAAGGGCTGAATCTGGGGTCTCCTCAGTCGTCTTTTTATAGAATGTCGTACGCGGTGTCGAGACGCTTCAGTAGTCCCTGTAAGCTTGCCTCAGAGACATCAGCCAGTGAAGTGATGGCCGAGTATGCCTGCACGAGTTCTCCTTTGGCCTTTTCCCAAGCTATCCGGTCATGTGCTTCATGTGCTTGATTGAACGCTTTCCACTTGGTTACGAGCGTCATCAACTGCTTCTTGGAAGTGGTAAGTACCGGTGTGTACCCCTCACCTACTTGAAGTTTATTGACTTTTGATTGCACCTCTATGGCAGCACTGGAGAATGCTGGCCACTGTTTCTCATCAAGTACATCCGCTTTTGAGGGAACTAGCCATACTAATTCTTTTTGTAGCTTCTGTTCGTCATTAACGTATGTCACAAGCTCGTTCAGCGCCGTTTCGAGCTGAGCATATTTGTGTTGCAGTTCTTTACAGTCCTTGATTGATGTCTCTGTCGCATGTAAGAACTGCTGCCACCCAATAAGTACATTCGGCTGACACATATCCTCATGTGTCGCCAAAGTCGCAACGACTCGACGCAGTGCGTCGTGCTTTTTGATATAGCCCGTCTCGCCTACGGGTGTATCTTTCGTTGCATCAGCGACAGCTTGCTTAACAACAGTCTGTGTAGCATGCCAAGTTGTGTTATACGCTTGCCAAGAATAAATACTCCACCAGATGTAGAGTCCGGTAACCACGATGATACAGGCTAGGCCTATCGCAATCCATCGACGTCGCTCCTTCATGATAGGTAATTTCATCGTGAAATTCCCAACTGCGTTGACCAGAGCTCACTGTCGAGTGGCCACGGGTTAAAGCGGCAGCCCTGTAAGTTCGCCGACTGTGACTGCATAACCGGCGCTGGCTGACCTGTACCAGCACAATACGGATTCGTATCCAGATGACCATGGCCGAGCCAGTGTCCAGTTTCGTGATTTACCACCATATGGCGATAATCGCGCAGGCCGCCACCCGCACCATTCCACTGAGTCGTAGCTCCGAGCCAACGATCTTGATTAATAATCACATACCTACCTACCCGACAGCTATAATCAACACTACAACCACTCGAAAACACTGGTAATTGATCCGCTGAAGCTAGAACGAGGGTAAAGTCGCCACCCGTCGTTACTTCCTGAAATGCCGCACCAAGCCGCGGCCAACCATGACTATCATTAAGTGTCTGGTTCGCCAATGCCTTAAATTCTCCAAAATTGGCCGTTATCGTACCTTGTGTCATTACCGTGTAAGTTACTGTTCGCGTAATACCACTACTTCGAGAGCTCTGTGCTGTCGCCTCAGCCGCTGCGCGCTCCGCTGCAAGTTTCTCCTCTAGCCAACCTGGATTCTTAATCTCCGGCAAGCGGATATCCTGCAGAACCTCACGGAAATTTGAGTACTGTCGTACCTTAGATGCTTCCGCAGATACCGATGGCATCGCCACACCAACGATACACCCCACTAGTGTAAGCACCCCGATTGCAATCATCCCTCGCGCTACCATAGCTATGTTCTATTTTACCTGAGCATCGCCCAAAATGCTTTACTATGTGCCGGGAAGTTACGATAATAATAACTACCGAGTTCGATTGTAATGCTTGGCAAGCCGGCATTCTGATACGACCAATCTTCAAACGCCCCAGTGATAGAGTAATCAAATGAACTACTACCAGCATAGGTTGCATCCTTATACCCTACTGTTGAGGCATATTGTGTCGCATAAGTTGCCGAGTACCCTCCTGGATCACCGATTACCATACTACCCACAGCATGATACGACAGCGTTAGTCGCGGGCGTAGGGCCTGCGAAAGCGAGGCTAATGCCCGAGATTCTGGCTCAGATAGTGGTTCAGTGCCGCCGCCATCCTTTACGAATCCATTTGTATCATCGATGTCGCGCTGCCAGTCACTTGTCGGAAAATTACGATTGAGATTCACGTTGTTTGCGTTGTTTCGCGTACCGGCAGCTACGCCGTCTGGATTTATCGACGGTACAACAACCACGCTGTTACCAGTCGGAATCCGCCACGAGTTCGCTTCAAGCTCATTAACCCAATCTTCTAGGATATATTTAGAACTCGGCTCACTACCGTGAATTGCTCCGACATAGAGTGTCGTCGTGCTTCCATTGCCAAAATAATATGCATACAGTGGTCGCCCCCTGCGCGAGTAGCCATAGATAGATACCGTATGACAGGTCGTCTTGCTCGCATAGCTCCAGCCTTCAGTAGTCTTGATGTCATAGGCACTGGCAAGACCTGGCGCAACAGTGATAGTAAATGGTTGACACTTTGGTACATTGTGCAAATGAATAATTGCCTGATTATCCTTATGGCTAACCGTATACGCGCCGCCAATGAGCTTGATTATTTTCGCAATATCGTTAGCTGGCGATAGCACCTGGTCGAATTGCACAATAATAGCCTGCGATAGTCCTACACCCGATTTGCCTATCGATATAGAAGTTACTTTTGGCCCGCCAGAGACAGCAAAAAGGATCTTATGCGGCGCGCCTAGAGTGCTACCGTCCTCTGCCTCGACCTTTTCCAGTACCAATTCAAATTCCTTCGATCGCTCAAGATCACTCGCAATTGTCACAGTCAGTATAGAGCCTTCAATACTGACTGTTATTGGTATCCGTTGATTACCACTCTTCAACGTCACAGTAGCAGTCTCGATTGGCTTATCGAGAGTCACCTCAAATGATTTAGGCCTATCATAGATTGTTTGCTTATTCGTCACTGAAGACTTTATTACCGTTGCTGCCCGAAGAGTGGTTAGTCTTTTACTTACCGCTACGTTGCCTTCGCCATTAAACTCACGTCGCACAGTGAAGGTATACTCTTTTCCCTGTGCCAGCTCTAGATTCTGAACATCGCAGCGTACCTCGTGTGTCACGCTCGCACAGTCGGCAGTTTTGTTATTAGCCCTCAGTTTATATCGGTAGATGACATCAGGAGTCGAAAGCTCAAGCACCAGAGTTTTACTAACCGGAACTGCACCACGAATATTCGCAAAGCTTGGCTGCGGAGCAGCTGGGATAGTAATGGTAAATGTTTTACGGGCAAATAACCCACCCAACGGCGCAAGCTGCACCTTTGTTATACCTTCTTTGGGTGGCGTGAGTGGTACAAAACAAGTAGATAGACTAACGAGACTCACGCTACCGATTCTCAGTTCGTCTGTGTAACGTACCGAAAATTGACTCTCAGTACCAGCTGTATGGATACCTGGTAAAAATATCAGGTGACGTGTACATGTAGTCCCTGCATATGAAAAAGAGACTGGTTCATCAAGAAAGAATACCAGCCCGTACATTGCAGCCATCAATGCGCCAACGACGAGTAGAGCCTTCTTTTTGTGACTTTTTATGTGCTCTACAGCTCGTGACAACAGTTCTTTTGTCTGTAACATGCCCTTTAGATTTTACCACAAGCAGCACACAGCACCTGTACTAGCTAATAGTTTACCGAGATAATAACTGTGTAATCATTGTAGTCGACAACTGTGATATTAATCACTTTACCTTTACCTTTTTTATTTTATCCTCACGTTTTGGTTATCATAGCAGTTGTCAGCAGTAAGCACAAGTACTATTCATAAAGAAAAAGGACTCCCTATTCGGAAGTCCTTTTTATAATTCGGCACCGTGCTAGTTTCCCACTTGTGGCAGTATAATCGCCGCTGATGAACTTAACTTCTGTGTTCGGAATGAGAACAGGTGTTTCCTCATCGCCATGGGCACCGAAGTAAGGTTTTATGGCTCTTTGCGCTGACATAGCTTCGTCAGTGGGTCAAAAACCTTGCTTCGATGACCATACTTGAGTCGTTCACTCAAATTGGGCACGGTTTATTTGATGTAATCTGTTGAGATTGACGCTTGGTGCTGTACACCAATTACTAGTTAAGTCTACCTCATCACCCCCGTTAATGCAAGCATTAACGCATGGTGACAAGGACATAAAAAGGCGATGCCCCTATTAGTACGCTTCAGCTGCACATGTTACCATGCTTCCACCTTGCGCCTATCAACCTGATCATCTTTCAGGGGGGTCATAGGGAAATCTAATCTTGAAGTTAGTTTCGTGCTTAATATGCTTTCAGCACTTATCTATTCCGAATATAGCTACTCGACAATGCAGCAGGTGGCCACAATCGATACACCAGAGATTCGTCCATCTCGG
Source organism: Saccharimonadales bacterium (SeqCode) (assembly GCA_051305895.1). Lineage (GTDB taxonomy): Bacteria > Patescibacteriota > Saccharimonadia > Saccharimonadales > Saccharimonadaceae > JBPPME01. The sequence goes on along the minus strand of JBPPME010000041.1, from coordinate 156 downwards.
TCCTCTCGTACTAGAGACAGATCTCCTCAAATTTCCTAACGTCCATACCGGATATAAACCGAACTGTCTCACGACGTTCTGAACCCAGCTCGCGTACCACTTTAATCGGCGAACAGCCGAACCCTTGGAAGGTGCTCCCCCTCCAGGATGTGATGA
>JBPPME010000038.1:0-2767 GCA_051305895.1 Saccharimonadales bacterium (SeqCode) | reverse complement strand
GCATCACCTCAACTACAATATGATGGATATGGGAGCCGACGAAAAAGACGCATACATGACAGGTGAAAAGGACAAAGGATTTTAGTGCAGCAAAAAATTGGGGCATATTATCAACTGGCAAAACCGGGTGTGACTTATGGCAATGTTCTCTCTGCGGTTGCAGGTTTTTTTCTTGCAGCAGCAGGACAGGTCAACTGGGGGCTTTTCTTGGCGATGATCAGTGGTATGACGCTGGTTATCGGTGGAGCCTGCGCGCTCAATAATTATTACGACCGCGATATCGACTCGGTAATGGCGCGCACGAAGAAGCGACCGAGTGTTACCGGAGCCGTCAGCCCGACGGGAGCTTGGTTGTTCGCAATTGTCATTACTATGGTAGGACTTGCTATTTTAGCGCTATGGACTAATTGGCTGACAGTCATTATCGGTGCCGCCGGATTTGTGATCTATGTTTGGCTTTATGGTGTCTGGACGAAACGCACAACAGTACATGGTACAGCGGTCGGTGCGATCTCGGGGGCGTTGCCAATCGTCGGTGGCTATACAGCGGTCACGAATACGATTGATGCCGGAGCGATCATCCTTTTTTTGATTATTTTCTTTTGGCAGTTTTCGGAATTTTACTCCATCTCGATCTATCGCCTGAAAGAATATGCTAAAGCAAAAGTGCCGCTCATGAGCGTCGTGTATGGTGTACGTACGACAATTATTCAGATTTATATCTACACATTTCTATATGTAGTCAGTACGCTATCCCTGACAGTAATTGGCTATACGGGCTATATTTATCTCGTAGTAATGACACTTATGGGGCTTTATTGGCTCAATATCGCCCGCAAGGGGTTGCATGAAAAGGATTCTGAAGTGTGGGCTCGGCGGATGTTCAAATTTTCGATGACAACCATTCTCGTGCTGTGCATCATGCTTTCGGTTGGGTCGATCTTACCGTAAGGCATGTGAATCTGGTATAATAGTAAGGATTATTTGCAGAATAGACAGGGGGAAACGTGGCGACATCACGCGGTCAACGAATTGGTATTTGGATTATTGTCGGCGCACTGACGATGGGTACGCTAGCTGGATTCGTGGTAATGGTCATTGCACCACAAAACGAACAAAAGGATGCCCAACAATCTCAAGCTGAACTCGATAAGTATATGGAAGAGTATCGTAAGCAGCAGGCGGCAGAGAGGGTCAAAAAGCGAGCACTCGATGGCTATGCAGCCGAGGCGTTTGATGCTGCTTCGGTGAAAGATCTAAAGGTTGAGGTACTTAAAGAAGGTAGCGGTGAAACGCTCACTAAGGATTCGAAGATTTCGGCGAATTACTTCGGTTGGCAGTCGGACGGTACGATTTTTGACAGTAGCAATAATGAGGGAACAACGACACCGATTGAATTCAGTCTTTCTAGTGTTATTGCTGGTTGGACGGAAGGACTGACCGGGCAAAAAGTAGGCTCAACGGTTAAGTTGACGATCCCGTCGAATAAAGCGTATGGCGATACCGATACGACGGGCATGGGTCAGCCAACGGGACCGCTGCAATTTATCGTTGAGATTAAATCAATCGTCAAGGAAGATAGTAAGGAGTAGATCATGGCAGACATACACGATGTAGTGATGGTTGGCGCAGGGCCAAGTGCTCTTGCGGCAGCAATTTACACAACGCGTGAAGACCTTGAGACGGTGCTCTATGAGAAAGCAGCTATTGGTGGTATGGCTGCTATCACCGACAAGGTCGATAACTACCCCGGCTTCCCTAATGGCATAGAGGGTGGCAAGTTAGCAAGTGAACTACAAGCTCAAGCCGAGCGTTTTGGAGCCAAGATTGACTTTGGTGATGTGACAGAAATCCGTGATAACGGCGCAACTAAAATACTAATTGTCGATGGTAAAGAAGTTGAAGCTCGCACAGTGCTTATCGCGACGGGTAGTGATTACAAGAAGATTGGAGTGCCAGGTGAGGCTGAACATTATGCTCGTGGCGTGCACTACTGCGCAACGTGTGATGGTGCATTTTATCGTGAACGTCGTTTAGTTGTTGTAGGTGGTGGTAATTCGGCTATCCAAGAAACACTGTTTCTGACACGATTTGCGAGTCATATCGATTTACTAGTACGCAGTACGATAAAGGCGAGTGACGTGCTGCAAAAAGAACTCAAAGAATATGTCGACGCCGACAAGGTGACTGTGCACCTGGCAACGACAACTGAGGAAATCATCGGGACAGACACTGTAGTAACGGGTGTTCGCACAACTACTAACGGTAAAGAAAAGATTATCGAAACAGATGGTGTATTTGTCTTTGTCGGCCTCGACCCAAATACCAGTTTTCTGAAGAACTCCAGTATCGAGCTTGATGAGCAGGGGTTAGTCAAAACTAATGAACACCTCGAGACGTCAATGAAAGGTGTTTTTGCAAGCGGTGACGTACGTAGCGGTGCAACGATGCAGATCGCCAGTGCGGTCGGTGAAGGTGCTTCTGCGGCACTTCACATTCGCGAATATCTTGATGATCTCAAGCGTGCCTAAGCAACGTACATATCAAAGAAATGTTCCAGCTGCTTGATGATTTTTTTATCGTGTGTCTCGAGCGCGATTTCTCGTGTACCAAGTACCACGCCAGTCGGAACAAAATTGTGTGATCCGGTAATGGCAATTTTTTCACCGTCGGGCATCGTAAAAATCATGAACTTTGCATGAAGGTATTTTTCGTGTTTGTAAAGTGTTTTGTTACGCGTATAAAAAACGGTCACGCCTAGTAGCAT
>JBPPME010000032.1:0-9394 GCA_051305895.1 Saccharimonadales bacterium (SeqCode) | reverse complement strand
GTAGTTGAGTTGATGCATAATCCAGAGCGAACCGCCCACTACAATGAGAAGAATAACCATCATAAATACAAGCGAGAGTAATCGAAGACGTGGCCGTAACTCTTCACCAAGATGCAAGAAATAATAGAGCTGTATTACCGCCTGCAATAATGCGAGGCCGAAAATTATCCATAATGCTCCCGGTTGATTACTAACGACTACCCAATAGGCTCCGGCTGTCGTAAAGATAGATAGAATAAATCCGAGACTATATTGCTTCAGCAGCTTATTAGCACTTTTAGTATCGGTCATGCAAGTACTCCGAGTAGATAAACGATGGTAAAAATAAAGATCCAGACAAGGTCAAGGAAGTGCCAGAACAAAGCGAAGAGACCAAGTTGGCGAGCCGTCTTAGCGCTTAATCCACGCGTGGCTACCACCCCTCCAAGGACGAGCAGCCAGATAAGTCCGACGGTTATATGCAAACCATGCGTACCGACCAGTGTGAAAAAAGCCGACAGGAAAGCACTTGCCGCCCAACTATGCCCCTCACTAATAAGCGTCGTAAATTCAGTCAGTTCGATAGTCAAGAAAGCAACACCTAAAATATAGGTGACCGTCAGCCAGGCAAGTAACCATTTGATATTTTTTTGCTTCAGGGCAATTAGTGCCAATCCGCAAGTAAAGCTACTTGTCAGTAGAATAAAGGTTTCTATTAGCACCAATGGCATCTGGAATAGTTCGCTACCCCCAGGACCACCGGCTGTTGATTCGTGGAGCACCGCGTAGGTCGCAAAAAGACTGGCAAATAATATACAGTCGGTCATAAGGTAAAGCCAGAAACCGACGTTCGTCTTATAATCTGTAAATACCCCAACTGTCGTCTTTATCTGTTCGCTCATATCTTTCCCCATACTTTCTTCTCGTGTGCTGCGATCATCTCTTTGGATACTTCTTCCTCTGTGTTTTCCACGAGGCTTGAAATAACTACGGCGATAATCGTCGCAATTAGTCCAAGCAATGCTAGCCACCAGATATGCCAGATGATAGCAAAGCCGATGACGAACGAACTAGCACCAACTAGCGGACCGACTGCTCGCGGTTTTGGGAGCGTGATAGCCTGATACTTCTTCGGAGCCGTATACTTCACCTGTTTTCGATACCAGAATTCATCTCGTTCATCGACTTCATCGAGTACGGCAAAATTATATTCAGGAATCGGCGTCGATGTTGACCATTCGAGTGTACGGCCACCCCATGGATCCGAACCAACAGCAAGCTGTTTACGCTTCCATACGCTATAGGCAAGCTGCAGAATCTGAAAGAAAACGCCAAGCAGGATGACAAGTACACCTATGCCCGCTACAATAAAGAGCCCCTGCCATCCAAGTGATGCATCGTAGCTATCGAGTCGACGTGCCGCACCCATGAAACCGAGTATGTAGAGCGGCAAAAATGCCAATAGGAATCCGACTAGCCAGCACCAGAATGCGATCTTACCGAGCCCTTCATGAAGCTTAAAACCAGTGAGCTTTGGAAACCAGTACGTCAGCCCAGCAAATACGCCGAAGAGTACGCCACCGATGATCATATTGTGGAAGTGCGCTACGAGGAAGAGACTGTTATGAACAGCGTAGTCGATACCCGGTACTGCCATCATAACACCTGTTAGCCCGCCGATCGTGAATGTAGCCACGAAGCCCATAAACCACAGCATCGGTGTAGCGAATTTCACTCGACCACGATGCATCGTAAAGATCCAGTTAAATACTTTCACGCCTGTTGGAATACCGATAATCATGGTCATAATACCGAAGAAGGCATTAACGTTCGCTCCCGCCCCCATTGTAAAGAAATGATGCAGCCAGACTGTGAAAGATAAGACGGTGATTGCCATTAGTGCCCAAACCATCGAGGTGTAACCGAAGAGCTTCTTACGACTAAAGACTGGAACGATCTCGGAAAAGATACCGAATGCCGGCAAGATGAGGATGTAGACCTCCGGATGCCCCCATGCCCAGATGAGATTGATATACATCATCGGATTACCCCCAAGATCAGACGTGAAGAAATGCGTCCCGATGGTACGATCCAAAGAAAGCATACCAAGCGTTGCCGTTAAGATTGGGAAGGCAAAAACGACGAGCACCATACTGCCAATAATGCTCCATACGAAGATCGGCATCTTCATAGGCGTCATACCTTTACGGCGCATCGTAAAGATGGTCGTTAGAAAATTAATACCTGATAACAGACTACCGACGCCAGCTATCTGCAAACTCCATATCCAATAATCCACCCCAACGCCTGGACTATACTCGAGACCAGATAACGGTGGGTACGCTAGCCAGCCCGCTGTCGAGAACTCACCAACTGCCAGCGAGATGTTAACCAGCGCCATACCAGCGAAGAACAACCAGAAACTAATCGAGTTGAGTAGCGGGAATGCAACATCACGAGCACCAATCTGGAGTGGGACGATGAGATTGATGATACCAAATAGCACACCCATCGCTACAAAGAAGATCATGATAGTACCGTGCGCCGAGAAAACCTGCTGGAACATATCGGCCGATATAGGACTATCAATCGGCGCATTACCGGTGGCAAATACCGCTTGTTGGGCACGCATCATTGCCGCATCAGCCAGGCCACGAAGCAACATAATGATTGCCACGACGATATACATGACACCAATTTTTTTCGGATCAAGTGAGGTCAGCCAATTTTTCCAAAGCCAACCCCACTTCTTGAAGTACGTCAGCGCAATAATAAGTGCCAATCCACCAAGGAGACCACTGACGACACCACCAATTGTAATAAAATCAGTCGGAAGCGCATCGAGCCCCAATCTACCCAGCATCTATTGAGTCATCCCTTCGTGTTCATATTCGTGATTCTCTTCCATCATATCAGACCCTGAATCGTCCATTCCTGCAGCACCATGACTCATATATTTAGCGAGAACCTTTCCAAAAATCCTGGGGTCATGCAAATGATAATACGTCACTGGTGTATCTTGACTCGGTTTAGCGAGCTCTTCATAGGTATCCCACATCAAATGACTGTCAGAATCCGCCACGTTGTGCACCCATTGGTCGAATTCCTCTCGGCTGGTCACCACCGCTTTGAAATTCATCTTTGAATACCCTTCACCACTAATGTTAGTATTCGATCCGCGATACTCACCAATATTATTTGCTTGCAAACTAAGCTTTGTCGTCATCCCATTCATGGCATAAATCTGTGATCCAAGGTTTGGAATCCAAAAAGCACTCATTGGCGCATCGGCCGTTACCTCAAAGTTCACCGGTGTATCTTCTGGGAAACGCACTTCGTTGACCGATGCTACACCTTGTCCAGGGTAAATAAACAACCATTTCCATTGTAGCGCCACTACGCGAATGGTGATCGCTTGCTTGTCTGAGGTGAGTTTTTTATACGGATCGAGATCATGTGTTGATATCCATGTAACAATGCTCAGGATCAAAATAATAACAACAGGGATACCCCACCATATTCCCTCCATGAAACGATTGCCCTCAACGTCCGGTGTATACTTCTGCTTTTTGGGATTATCCTCACGATACTTCCAAGCGATACCAAAAAGCATCACGAAAACTGGGATGATAACGACCAACCCAAGTAACACTGTAAAAACAATAAGCGCCATCTGCTTATCCGCAATCACACCCTGCGGGTTGAGAACGGCAATATTTTTGCCATGGAGCAGCAAAATGCCCCCCAAAATGACTATAGCTAAGATAAGCGTGCAGAAAATAGCAACGCGCCATGGTGTTCGTAGTAGTTTTCGTTTGACCATAAAGCTCTAGCTTTAATGATACAGCGCGCATAGTTAAATGGAAATAGCTACCGGCCGAATTGATACTACTGAATAAAAAATAAGCGCTGGAAAGTTCACTAGTGAGATTGGCAACAACCCCCACCTCTGAAACCAGACAGCCTAAAGCTCTATCCAAAGAGCGGCGATGATTGTCGCCAAAGTAACAGATTATCGCGTGTGGCTAGAAACAAAAAACCTCGATTCTCCGCATCGAGGTTTTTTGTTTTATACTAATATACATGCCTGTTTCTCAAAAAAAGGGGATGTCATCTTGACGCAGGTCGATATATCGGTAACTCCGACCAAAAGAGCCCCCTACCCCTACCTCAAGCAACTCCTTTCCGATGAGCGTATTATTGATAGTCCGTGCTACTATTGGTTACCAATTTTATATGGCATCATTTTGCAAGTCCGACCAAGAAAAATGACTATCTCTTTCGCAGACATATGTACTAAAAAAGGTTTACCACTACTCGTTCATTCTGAGGCGCAAGTACTCTGCGCCCAGAAACATCTCGGTGAAAAATTTGTCGCCAAACTCGGATTCATCTACGCTGAACCGACTATGAGTACTGCTATACACGAACTTCACGACACTGCCATTCACCGCATTATCGTCATACCACTTTTTTCACAATTTTCGACCACTGCCAGTGGATCTGTTTATGATGAGAACTCTTTTTTTCACCTCAGTCCTCAGAAGCACCGCAGTAAGCCAATCGAAAAGTGCCCCCCTGCTCTGCGTTTCGTCGATCCATTTTATAATGATTCAGAGTATATGAAGGTGCTGACCAAAAATATAAAGAATCAGATGAAAAAACTCCCGAATAAACCCGATAAAGTTTTCATTAGCTTCCACGGCATCCTGGAAAGTTACGTTGATGAAGGTGGCCCATACCCCCAACAATTCAGGGAGACCACTTCACTGTTAACGCAGCAATCCATAGGGTGGAAAAAGAATCAATATAAGGTGACCTATCGACGCCGCTTCGGTCGTGCCGAATGGCTACAGTTATACACCCAAGTTGAGCTTCCAACCCTACATGAGCAGGACATTAAGTATCCGCTTATCGTTGCATCAGGCTTCACGACGGACTGCCTTGTAACCATTCATGAGCTCGGTATTGAAGCAAGGGAACTCTACATCGAAGACGGCGATCTCATGCGCATCGATTGTCTCAATGATAACCCCAGCTGGCCTGATTACCTCACCAAGAAAGTAAAAACCCATGCCGGCGGCTGGTAAGAAGGTTCTCTACACACTTGTTGGACTCGTCGCTACCGCGCTCGGATTCGTTGGCGTGTGGCTTCCCGGTATGCCGACAACCGTATTCGTTCTCATTGCACTATGGGCATTTTCTAATTCTAGTCCACGGCTTCACTCGTGGCTGCTTAAAGTACCTATCCTAAAGTCAGGAATTAAAGAAGCTCAACGTTTTCAACACGAAGGGACTATCGACAACCGTGTAAAATTCATCTCACAAGCATGCTCGTGGATTTCATTTATTGGCGTCACAATCACGTTTCGTAGCATCGTGATTTCACTGATTGTCGGTGCGCTCGCACTCTCGTGCAGTATCTTCATGTATCTCGTACCGACGGCTCACGCTGAACGTACTGAAGACTAAATAACTTCGGCTTCGATACCAGCAACAACTATTGCCGTCAGACTATCGACTACTTGATTAGCTTCGTCGCTCGAAAGTGTCTTTTCGCGAGGCGTGAGTGTCATGTGAATCGTCACATTCTTGGTCGATTCACCTTCAGCTTGGTAAATACCCACAGGTGTAACGCGTACATTAACAACCTGATCGTCATAACCTATTAGATCAACAATTTCCTGGTAGTTCACATCGCTATTCACTCTAAAAGTGATATCACGGTCAGTACTTGGATACCTACTGAGTGGTACGTATGTACTGAGAGATGACCAATTTTCTAAGAGCGCATTAGTTAGTAGTTCGAAGCCGGCTGCGTACTCAGGAAGTTTAAATCCTTTCTTCACTGCGCCAGTATATTCACCAATGATGCCGAGTACTTGACCCGTGCTAGCGTGTACGATCGCCGCGCTACGCTTTGCCTCAAATGGCTTGACGAGAGTTGACGGCAAGGTATCTAAGAGTGATTCGTAACGTAGTGCGATATCAAGCTTACTCGCCAAGTATTCGAGCAGTGTCTTCGCTTGGTAGTACGCTGAGTCAGCTTTTTTCTTTTTCGAGACTACCGTTAAGCCGATTTGTCGGTCTTCGCGTGGCAAATTATCTTCGTCAAGTTCAAGTTGTTTGCCATGTGACTTGCCAATTTCAAATAACGCAAATTCACTATGACCAGCCTTTAGATTGCCATGGATCTTATCGAGTAGGCTCGGCGTCAAACTTAAGCGGTAGTACTGCAAATCAGGACTAAGCGCGTTGGCGATCTGGTAGGCCTGCGCCACGTCTTGTCCGGCACGCTCGATTACATTTTTATGTACAAAGCTATACGTAAGTACTTCATTCGCACCAGCACGAGCCAATGTTTCACGGACGGTCTTCGTCAACTCGCGATAGGTATTTTTTGGCGCAGGCTTAGTACTGCGTTTTGGCAGCTCACGCGGTAGGTAGTCATAACCGTAAAGTCGCCCAACCTCTTCTACGATGTCTTCAGGAAGTTCAATGTCAGTACGCCAATACGGCGCAGTAATACTTAGTACACCATCTGCGCCTTCGGTGCATGAAAAATGCACGTTCCGAAGCAGATCAGCAATCTCACTACTTGATAGATCAAGGCCAAGTCGTTCATCAATAAAATTCGCCCGTACCTCAAGTAAACCACTTAGTGTCTGCGTATTATATTTCTCGTCAAGCTGATGTATATCAGTGACCTCACTCGCAAGCTCTGCTGACGCGAACTGCTGCAATAATTCGATGAGTTTCACTAATGCACGGTCGTTTTGCAGCGGAGATTGCCCTTTATTAAAGCGGGTCAACGCGTCAGTAAAGACGCCGTGACGCATACTACTCTTTCGCAGAGTATACATATCAAATGTCGCTACTTCTAGGACGATATTCTTCGTACCCACGGAAACTTCACTCTCACCACCACCCATGATACCAGCCAACCCGACCGGACCCTCCCCGTCAGCGATAACAATGTCTTTTTCATTCAGTTCGTATGTTTTGTCATTGAGAAGTTTCACTATCTCTCCAGCCTCAGCCATGCGCACTACAAGCTTATGCCCACGAAGCTTGTCGTAATCGTAGGCATGCGTCGGCTGAGCGGTTAGAAGCATAATGTAATTCGTCGCATCGACGACATTGTTGATCGGCTTACCACCAAGTCGTACCAGTTCAGCCTGTAACCACAGTGGGCTTGGCTTGATTTCAACATTTTTCAGCGCTACCGTCATAAAGCGAGCTACTTGCTCAGGTGCTTCATTTGCCGCATGGAGTTCGAGTCCTTCGCCACCTTTAAATACTGGCAATTTCAAGTACCAATCAGGATCGATGAATGGCTTATGCTGAATGCCAGTGATTTCACGTGCCACACCGATTTGCCCGAAGAGATCTGGACGATGTGTGAACATCTTGTTTTCAATATCGATAAGCGTGTCATCAAGGCCATAGGTGCCGGCAAAGCTTGCGCCAGGTGTTATGCCTTCATCATCCTCGGCAATTTCAAGAATTCCTTCGTGACTATCACCAAGCGCCAACTCCCTCGGACTTGCCAGCATGCCATTGCTCACGACACCGCGAAGCTCACGAGCTGATAAGACAAAAAGTTCTTTTTCATCATAGCTCGATGGCACGGTCGTACGTGGTGGTAGCCATACAGCAAACATTCCAGCACGCACATTTGGCGCACCACAGACTACCTGCACGAGACCGTCATCATCACGCTCGGCATGCGTCACGATGCCACCATCATCAATGCGACATATATGCATATGATCAGAATCTGGATGGTCAACACATTCGACAACCTTCACTATTACCACGCCTTCGTAGCGCCTGCCAAGATAGGTTATTTTTTCGATGCCTCCAAGCTGTGCATTGAGCTTCGTCGCTAGCTCGTCAATCGACAACTCTATGTCAGTATACTTTTTAATTGTATTTAAACTAATTTTCATTTCTCTAACCTCGAAGTGCTGCCATTATTTTATCGCGCTGTCTAGTAAATACTCCTGGAATGACTTCATGAATAGCCATCGCGCCATCGGACGTAACTACTTTAATTTCAGCTGCATAATCATAAAATATCTGCCGGTATTTGTCGCACAAATTCGCAATCGCTATTTTTGCCTCATCATTGCGTATCGCAATTATTTCGTCAAATTCGTACTTGCCATCATTGATAGCAATCGTCAATGCCGCCGTCTCTTCAAAGAAAAATCCACTAAAATAGTCGATATTAGAGGCGCTAATAATACGATCATTTTTCATACGCAAGGCTGCAGATGCAGTATGCACTGGCAAATTATAACGCTCGCTCAGAAGTTTTAATGCTACATCAAAAAAATCGTTCTTCATTAAAACTGTCTCAAAAAATCTAATTTTGCACTCTCGAAATGGCGAACATCTTCAATGCCGTTTTTCATCATCACCAGGCGATCTATACCGAGACCCCACGCGAATCCAGTGTATGCTTCAGGGTCAATATCTGCGGCTCTCAGCACATTTGGATGTATCATGCCGCAGCCTAGTAGCTCAATCCAGCCTTCAAAGCTACATACTTTGCAGCCCTTTTTATCGCAGAATGGACAACTGAGCGCCATTTCGAAACTTGGCTCGGTAAACGGGAAATAAAACGGATTCGTACGGACGTCGAGTTGCTTGCCGTAGTATTCACTCAAAAATTCCTGTAGCGTTGCAATCAGCTGACCAGCATGCACACCTTTTGCTACGTAGACACCTTCAACTTGATAGAACGTATGCTCATGGCGAGCATCAAGATCTTCATTGCGGAAGACTCGGTCTGGTACGACGACCGCGATGGGTTCGTCGTTTTCTAGATTCGCGTTATATTTTTTCAACACGCGGTTTTGCATCGTGCTGGTGTGTGCCGGAGCTACGAACGGTTCGTCGTCCATACCAGTCTCGACGGTCAAAAATGTGTCGTAATCATCACGTGCCGGATGACCCTTCGGAAAATTCAACGTATCAAACATGTGGTACTGATCATCAATCTCGCGCGAATCCTCGATCGCAAATCCCATCCGCTCGAAAATGTCAGATAATATTTGAATTTCCTGCATTAGCGGATGCGTCGAGCCTCGCTCGCTCGGCAGTAATCCAGGGCGGGCGCTATTGATATCAAATGGTGCTGTGATATCAATCTCTATTACATTGGCGCTCGCCGCCTCAGCTTCTTTTTCTGCTACTACTCGCTCGAGTTCTTGTTTCAGCTCGTTAATTACCTGACCAAACACACCGCGACCTTCCGGCTCTTGCTGTGGAATAAGTGCATACAGGCCACGCAACTCAGGTGCACGCAAAATCGCCTTCGGCTCATTGAGCGAATCCAAGCGCTCCAGCAACACAGTACGAACGTCAGCTATTTCCTTCATAAACTACCTAATAGTATACATGCTAC
>JBPPME010000028.1:0-2506 GCA_051305895.1 Saccharimonadales bacterium (SeqCode) | reverse complement strand
TTATGATTACGACACCGCAGCCCCAGTATAATTCCAAGCTCACGGATATTATTATTCAGTTGGAGCATCTTCGTGGGCGGAGCGTGTTAGGCGGCACCAACCAGCAAGTATTCGTACAGCTGAAAAACTTGTTTCATATCATTGAGGCACTCTCTAGTGCCCGTATCGAAGGCAACCATACGACCTTAGCTGGGTTCGTTGAGAAACGCGCGCGCGGGCAAGATGAAGACGAGAGCATGCGTGAGATCGTCAATCTCATGCATGCGCTGGACTTCATTGACGAGCATATTGCGACAACGCCAATTGATCGTGACTTCATACTGGAGTTGCATCGTATTGTTGTTGACGGACTTGTCCGTGAGGGTGATCCAAGAACGGGAGCATTCCGTGACAAAGATGTGTCAATTGCCAACGCCAAGCATACCCCGCCGTCACACTACGATGTTGCCGATCTAATGCGCGAACTCGTTGAGTACATAGATGACGAAGCAAATAGCCGCGATGAGCTCCTGAAGATTGCTCTGAGCCATCACCGTTTTGTCTGGGTACACCCGTTTGGTAATGGCAACGGTCGCACAGTTCGCTTACTGACCTACGCTATGCTCTGTAAGAAAGGCTACATTGAACCAAGTGCACTGCGCTTATTTAATCCGACGGCTGTCTTTGCGGGCAACCGCCAGAAGTATTATGATATGCTGGAGCGCGCCGATACCGGTGATGACGCTGGTTTGCTCGACTGGAGTGAGTATTTCCTAAGTGGTATAAAAGATGAAACCGAAAAAACACTCAAGCTAGCGGATAGTGCCTTCGTAAATAACAGGCTACTGCTACCGGCTATTACCCGTCTGAATACATCCGGTGTACTGACCTCGCTTGAAACGAGTATTTTAGAGTGTGCAGTGCGTAAGAGTACCATTAAGGCTGCGGACATTGCTGATTTGTGGGAGAAAACAGTTGGCCCGTCTGCCGTCGCCAACCAGATCAAGAAGATGCGTGACGCTGGGTATTTAGTAGCAACGAAGCCTGGTGGCCGTGAGTATAGCCTTAGCTTTATCGATAACACCTTGACCCGACTAGTACTTGACCAGATGGAAGTTGAGAAGCTGCTGCCAATCCGGGTTGATGATTTAGCTGACAAAGCCTAGCGCAAGCCCATCATTGTAGTCGATAGTACGTCCACAACTCCTGATATAACAAAAAAGCTGAGCCCGCATCCGCAGTCTCAACTTATACTGTAATTGTAACAAATCTAGTGAGTAATGACAGAGTGAAGTTGAAGGATAATAGATGCGTAAACGGAGCGCGGGTGGGTGACCTAGGGTCGTATTGCAACCTTTTGGTCACCCACCGCACGAGAGGTGTTCAGATCATGCGATCGTCAACAGCTTGACCTGATCCTTGGCCTCGTCGATGAGACACGCGTAGGCAAGCTGTCGCAGCATGTTCTTCGGGTCGGTTGTGAGCGGTGCGTAGCTGTCATCCCAGCCGTTGGCCGTGATGACGATGTGGTAGATCGCATCGAGCCTGTAGAACTTGGAGAAGTTCTCCAGACGTTCCTGGAGCTCATCGCTCAGGAGGCCTTCCTCATCGAGAAGAGCCTCTCCGGCAGACTTCGCGTCTTCGATGGCCTCACGGGCGAATTCTGCACAGGTAGTGGGCATCGTTCTCCTCAGGGGATTTATTGTTTTCCTATCCGTAGTAGTTGGGTCTTGCTATAAATAGCCTCGAGGGGCAACTTGTAGCAAGATCCAAAACCATACTTCACTCTGTCAAGGTGCTTCGGAGAATGTCTCAACGAAACAGTGCTTATTATAGCATAGCTTCTTGATTATATCAAGGTTTCGTGGTATAACATTGCTATGTCAAACGTCACTGTTGAAATTGGCCATACCTATGCACCGGATAGGCTGGTTAGGTTCGCAAGTGCCGATGGAGTCAGTGACTTCTATTCGCCTGAATTAGGACGTGGGTTTAACGATACGGCAGAAGCAGCACGCTTACGTAAGATAGCTGAGTATTTTGGTGAATCGGCAATCCGGGTAGCATTAGTAGATGACGTTGCTGCCAGAGAATCGCAGAAGCGATCGGAAGAAAATGCTTGGCGTTGGCAGCAGTTTTTGAATGCTAGCTATATAGGTGTCCAACTTGGTACGGGCGTTGAGAGGAGTGGGCTATTTCATGAATCAGACTTTGAGCAAGATGGTCGTGATCTTGTAGCACAAATTCAGGATATGGATTTACCTGAAGGGTATCGTCTATCTCAATACGGTCGTAAGCTTATTACCGGATCTGGTAAAGATCGCTTGGCTGTCCCATTACAAGGATTCAAGGGAGTTGAGGATATCAGCTACCCAAGTTGCCAAGTGCTTGATCTCGCATGGCTGCAGAAACGGCTTAGTCTTGCCCCAGAAGCTATTACGGTACTTCCTGCTGCTTACGAAGAGCAGCAGCGAGGTGTTGAGGTGCTTGCTGATCTTGCTAGCATATATAGGGATGCATATATGAC
>JBPPME010000022.1:0-20465 GCA_051305895.1 Saccharimonadales bacterium (SeqCode) | reverse complement strand
AGTATGAAAAGAACAATTGATTATATCTCGGACACCCGAGTTACCCTCACTATTGCGCTTGACAAGACGGCGCTTGAAGACGCAGAAAAAGTAGCACTTCATAAACTTTCACAAAAAGTGAAAGTACCAGGATTTCGTGCCGGCAAGGTACCTGCGAGTGTCGCGGCCAAACACATCGATCCTGAAGTGTTAACGCAGCAGACACTCGATGATGCACTAAGCAGAGCCGTCGCTGAAGCTTTTCTTAAAGAAAATCTCCAAGCGCTTGGTCGGCCAGAAGTCGAAGTCTTAAAATTCACACCAGGCGCAGTGTTGGAATTTTCAGCTGAGGCTGACATTCTGCCAAAAATCACCCTTGGTGACTATAAGAGCCTAGATGTGGAAGAAGAAAAAGCCAGCGTCTCAGCTGCTGAGGTGAATGACGTCATAGAGCGCATTCGTGGTGGTATGAGCGAGAAAAAGCCTGTAAAACGTGCCGCAAAAAACAACGACGTCGTAGTTATCGATTTCACTGGTAAGAAAGATGACGTTGTATTTGACGGTGGTAGCGCAAGTGACTACACGCTTGAACTCGGCTCCAATTCATTCATCCCAGGTTTCGAAGAAGGACTTGTTGGTAAAAAAGCCGGTGACAAAGTCGATCTCAAGCTAAAATTCCCAGAAACTTATCACGTGGCGGATCTCGCTGGCGCTGATGTCGTATTTGAAACCACTCTCAATGAAGTGCAAGAGAAGCAACTACCAGCTCTCGATGATGAATTTGCTAAAAAGACTGGCACCGAGGGAGTTACTACTCTCAAGGAACTTAAAGATGACATTGAGCGTGAACTGTTGGCACAAAGAGAACGTGAAACGCTCGAAAACCGTAAAGATGCGCTCGTACAGAAACTCATTGAGGTGAGCAAGGTTGCGGCTCCACATATTCTTGTTGATAATCAGATACAGAATATCCAACAGGATATTCAACAGAATCTGCTGTATCAAAACCTGACACTCGAGCAGTACATCCGTACCCAAGGTTTCAAAGATGAAGCCGACTGGAAAGAAAAAGAAGTCACGCCAGCGGCGATTAAGCGCGTTCAGGCTGGTCTCGTACTCGCTGAACTTAGTAGGGAATTGAAGATTGATGCGACGAGTGAAGAGCTCGCTGAACACCTCACTCGCTATAAGCAGCCATATGCGAACAATCCTGAAATGGCGAAACGTTTTGATGAGCCAGAGGTTCAACGTGACATTGCCAATCGTCTTCTTACAGAGAAAACGGTCGACAAACTTGTCGAGCTGAATTCAAAGTAGCTACCAATTGATAAAATTAGCACTCTATTTACACGAGTGCTAATTTTTGTATATACTAGACATATGACGAAAAGCTATCTTGTACCACAAGTTATTGTAAAGACTCCTGATGGCGAGCGTGGCTACGACATCTACTCGCGCCTACTTGAGAGTCGTATTATCTTCCTTGGCGAAGAGGTGAATGAGCATACGGCGAACATTGTCGTCGCTCAACTTTTACACTTAGCAAATGAAGATCCAACCAAAGATATCCATCTCTATATCAACAGCCCTGGCGGTGGCGTCTACGACGGTTTGGCCATCTATGACACGATGCAATTTATCAAGCCAGATGTCGCAACATACGGTATTGGCTTGCAAGCTAGTATGGGCGCCTTCTTGCTTTCAAGCGGAACGAAAGGTAAACGCTTTATGCTACCGAATTCCCGTAGTATGATTCATCAGCCATCAAGTGGCACTCAGGGTAAGATCACTGATCAGGAAATCACACTTCGTGAAGGATTGTTCCTTAAGCATCGCCTCAATGAAATCTTAGCAAAAAATACCGGACAAAAACTCAGTAAGATAGAGAAGGATGTTGATCGCGATTTCTGGATGAGCGCTGATGAGTCAGTCAAGTACGGCCTCGTCGATAAAGTCATCAAAAATACTTAAGTTGAGCGTATAATTCGACATAGGAGGATTATTACCTATGTACGAAATTCATCTACCAGAATTGCTGAGTCACTTCGTTCTACTACTTGTGCGTATTGTTGTTGGTTTGGCGTTCTTTGTGAGTGCGCGAAATATATTTAAAGACATAAAAAAATTCGCCAAAAATAATGAGATTCCAATCGGCTTGAGCTACTTTGTCGCCATCGCCGAACTAGCCGGAAGCCTTGGACTGCTAACTGGAGTACTAGCTCCTTGGGCGGCGGCAGGTCTGATGCTTCTCATGCTCGGCACGATCACACTCCATGTTTTTAAATGGAAAAGTCCGTATTGGGCGAATAAGGGTGGCTGGGAATATGACTTGCTGCTTTTTACGCTCTGTAGCACTATCTTCTTTTATGGCACAGGTGCAATTGTGGTACCGTATTGGATACTATAGTGATCACGCTCATGTATAATAAGCGGCATGCCTAAGTCCACCCAGCGTCATCTTACTCACGTTCACACTCATCCTTCATCTTCGAAAACTACTTTATTTGACAAACTCGTTTTTGGTGTCTCACTTCTTTATCCATTGAGTGCCCTTCCTCAGGTGTTTGATATTTTCTACAGTAATAGTGAAGGTGTCTCAATTCTTTCTTGGACAATCTTTATGCTCTGTTCGGCACTCTTCTTGGCCTATGGTCTGAAACACAAGGTACCTCCTATGATTGTCAGTAATTCGTTATGGGTAGTTGTCGACGGATTAGTTATTACAGGGCTGCTGTTAAAAACTATCTAAAGCTACTTGACGTGTTCTGATAAATCCGCCATACTAGAAGGCAATGAAGATTGCATAGACTGGGTGAAATATACACGCACGCCTTTGGCGGGGCGTTTTTGCGTGTTAGAGGAGTTCATTTACCTAAGTTTAGATAAGCCTTCGGCGCCGGTTTACTAATCAATACAATATAGGAGTGCGAAAGCGTGGCAAAAGCAAAGCCTAACGCTTCGAAGCGAGTGTTCTTTACTAAGGACGACACCGCTCTGGAGCTACCAAACCTCATCGCTCATCAGAGAGACAGTTGGCGAGAATTCGTTGATACTGGTCTGAGCGAAATTTTTGCAGAACTAAATCCAATCGAAGACTACACTGGTCAGAAACTCGAATTGCGATTTGGTAAGTATGAGTTCAAGGATCCTAAAACCTCTGAAATGTACGCAAAAGAAAATAACGTTACCTTTGACGCACCACTACACGCAACCGTCGAGCTGACTAATAAGGTTACTGGCGAAGTCAAAGAGCAGGAAATCTACTTGGGTGACTACCCTTGGATGACTGATCGTGGTACGTTCGTTATCAATGGTACCGAGCGTGTCGTCGTATCACAGCTTATTCGTTCAGCCGGCGTATTCTTCACTGCTGATCAGGTTGCAGGTCGTAATTTCTACGGTGCCAAAATCATTCCTGGCCGTGGTGCATGGCTTGAGTTCGAGACAGCTAGCAACGGTAGTATCTATGTAAAGATCGATCGCCGCCGTAAGCTACCGGTCACGACACTACTGCGTGCACTTGGTCACAGCAAGACGTCTGAGATCAAAGAACTGTTCAAGGATGTTGATACCGGTGACGTAAAGTATATCGAAGCAACTCTCGACAAAGACCCATCACGTGGTGTCAATGAAGCTCTTATTGAAGTTTACCGTCGTCTCCGCCCAGGTGACCTCGCAACTGTCGACAATGCTCGTCAGATGATTGAGCGTATGTTTTTTGACTTCAAACGCTTCGACTACTCACGCGTGGGACGTTACAAAATGAACCAGCGCCTTAGTCTCGAGGTTGCTAATACTACCGAGAACCGTGTCTTCCAGATGAGCGACCTTATCGCTATAATCTCGGAGATTATCCGCCTTAACAACACTCAGGAGCCAGCTGATGACATCGACGCGCTTAGTAATCGCCGCGTCAAGCTTGTCGGTGAGCTCGTAGCCCGCCAATTCCGTGTTGGTATGCTCCGCATGCAACGTAACGCCATGGATCGCATGAGTATGTCTGACCTTGAAACGGTCACGCCAAGCCAACTTATCAACGCGCGTCCGGTCGTTGCCGCCGTCCGTGAGTTCTTTGCTAGCTCACAGCTTTCACAGCTGATGGACGAAGTAAACCCGCTCTCCGAACTCTCACACAAGCGCCGCCTGAGCTCAATGGGTCCTGGTGGACTTTCCCGTGAACGCGCCGGATTTGATGTCCGTGACGCTCACCCTACACACTATGGTCGTCTATGTTCTGTGGAGACTCCGGAAGGTGCCAATATCGGTCTGGTACTTAACCTCGCCGCCTATGCTCGTGTCAACGAATATGGTTTTATCGAAACTCCTTATCTGATGGTTAAGGACGGCAAAGTTACTGACGAAGTAGTCTACCTCGATGCTTCACAAGAAATAACCGAGGTTATTGCTGACGCTGGTGCTGAGCTCAACGACGACGGCTCATTCAAAGACGAGCGCGTCAGTGCTCGTAATGGGCTCCTACCAGAACAAGTTGACATCTCGGAAGTTACCTACATGGATGCTGCACATAAGCAAATCCTTGGTTCGACTGCCTCCCTCGTCCCATTCATTGAAAAGAACCGTATCGACCGCTCACTGACCGGTTCGAACATGCAGAAGCAGGCCGTACCACTACTCGATCCAGAATCCCCTACAGTAGGTACTGGTGTTGAAGGTCACATTGCCCGCAACTCAAGTCAACTCGTAGTCGCTGAAGATGACGGTGAAGTTGTCCGCGCTGACGGTGATGCTATCGAAGTGAAGTATAAGGATGGTATCAAGAAATATGAGCTCATCCACTTCACTAAGAGCAATGACGATCGTTCAATCAACCAGAAGACCCGCGTTTTGCGCGGTGACAAGGTCAGCAAAGGTGACATCCTCATCGAGGGTGCGTCTGTAGCTGACGGTGAACTCGCTCTTGGTCGTGACCTGACTGTGGCCTTTATGCCATGGGGCGGTTACAACATGGACGACGCCATCGTTCTCTCTGACCGTCTGGTCAAGGAAGATAAGCTGACCAGCATCAATATTAAGGACTACAACGTTGAAGTTCGCGAGACCAAACTCGGTCCAGAAATTGTTACTCGTGACATTCCAAACGTGAGCGAGGAATCACTTCGTCACCTTGATGAATTCGGTATTGTTCAAGTTGGTTCTGAGGTAAAAGCCGGTGACGTACTTGTTGGTAAAATTACGCCAAAGGGTGAACAGGAACTCAGCTCGGAAGAGCGACTCTTGCGTGCTATCTTCGGTGAAAAGGCCAAGGATGTTCGTGATACATCACAACGTATGAACAATGCTGGCGGCGGTAAAGTCGTTGCTGTAAAGGTCTTCTCTCGTGAAAACGGACACGAACTCAAGGCGGGTGTACTGATGCAGATTCAGATCTTCGTCGCACAGCTTCGCAAAATCTCAGTCGGTGACAAGCTGGCTGGTCGTCACGGTAACAAGGGCGTTGTCGCTCGTATCCTCCCGATCGAGGACATGCCATTCATGGAAGACGGTACTCCTGTTGACGTGGTCTTGAACCCACTCGGTGTCCCGAGCCGTATGAATATTGGTCAGATCTTTGAAACTCACCTTGGTATGGCAGCTCGTGCACTTGGTTACAAGGTTGCAACTCCTCCATTTAACGGTGTATCAGACGAGACTATCTCGGCTGAGCTTGAAAAAGCTGGCTATGCTCGCGACGGTAAAGTACAACTATTTGACGGCCGTAGCGGTGACGCATTTGAAGAACGTACTACTGTTGGTGTGATGCACATCATTAAGCTCCACCATATGGTGAGCGACAAGATTCACGCTCGCTCAACTGGTCCATACACTATGGTCACCCAGCAGCCACTTGGTGGTAAGGCGCAAAATGGTGGTCAGCGATTCGGAGAGATGGAAGTGTGGGCACTGGAAGCGTATGGCGCAGCCACAACACTCCAGGAAATGCTTACTATCAAGTCTGACGATGTCTACGGACGTGCCAAGGCTTACGAATCGATCATCAAGAACGAAGCGATTGTCGGTCCGAAGCTTCCAGAAAGCTTCAATGTCCTCGTGAAAGAACTTCAAGGACTCGGTCTACGTGTTGATCTCCTCAATGAGGATGAAGATGCAGTTGTCGATGCCGAAGAAGTGATTGCCGAAAGTGGTCCAGAAGACAAGAGTGTCCCAGTCGTTCCGAGCGACGACGATGATGACCAGACGGTTCTCGATGAAGCCGATGAGAAAATGGAATATCTCGAAGATTTGAACATTGAAACAGCAGAAGAATTTAGCGAAGAAAAGAAGGAGGCGTAATATGGCACACGTTGTACCTGGAACTGGTATTGCAGATTTTGACGCGGTACGTCTCGCTGTAGCTAGCCCTGAGGATATGCTCAAGTGGAGCTACGGTGAGGTTACCAAGCCAGAAACGATTAACTATCGCACACAAAAACCAGAGCGCGATGGTCTGTTCTGCGAGCGTATCTTTGGCCCAGTCAAGGATATTAACCCACATGACAGCAAGCTGAAGGGTGTTCGTTCACGCGAAGCAGCCATTGACAAGAATGGTGAACTCGTCACTAAGAGTATCGTGCGCCGTGAGCGCATGGGTCACATTAACCTAGCTGCTCCTGTAGCACACATCTGGTTTATGCGCGGCACACCAAGCGCTATGAGCCTGCTGCTCGGTATTACCGTACGCAATCTTGAGCGTATCGCCTACTTTGCGACCTATGTCATCCTCAGTGTTGAGACAGATACTCGCGACCAGATGCTTGCAGATCTCGAAGCCGAGACCGAAGCTGGTCGTGCAGCTATCAAGATACGTTACGAAAAAGAAGCCGAAGTAGAGGGTGTTGATATAAAAGCCTTGGCTGCAGCGCAGACTCGTGAACTTGAAGATCTCGAGACTAGTAGCGCGACCAAGAAGACGCAACTCGAAAGCCTCGTAAAGGGTGCTCTCATCTCTGAGACTGATTTCCGTAGTCTTCCTGAAGAATATGAAGAGCTTGCAGAAGTTGGTATGGGTGGTGTTGCACTTAAGGCGCTGCTTGATGAAATCGACCTACCAATTCTAATCGCCCAGCTAAGCGAAGAAGTCCAAAGTGCCAAAGGTCAGCGCGAGAAGAAGCTTCTCAAGCGCCTCAAGGTACTCGAGGGTATGTACGCTGCTGGCATCAGGCCAAATAGTCTGACACTGACAGTTCTACCAGTTATACCACCGGATCTTCGTCCAATGGTGCAGCTAACTGGTGGTCGTTTCGCGACTTCTGACCTCAACGATCTTTATCGTCGTGTAATCAACCGTAACAACCGCCTGAAGAAACTCATCGATCTTAATGCGCCTGAAGTCATTCGTCGTAACGAAATGCGTATGCTCCAGGAAGCTGTTGACGCACTGATCGACAACTCAGCTGCTCGTGGTGGCCGTGCGGTCAACGCGACCGGTGGTCGTCGCCGTCTGAAATCAATCTCGGACATGCTTAAAGGTAAACAGGGTCGTTTCCGGCAGAACCTTCTTGGTAAGCGTGTAGACTACTCTGGACGTTCGGTCATTGTGGTCGGTCCAAAGCTGAAGATTAATGAATGTGGTCTGCCAAAGCAGATGGCACTCGAACTCTTCAAGCCGTTTGTTATTAGCTGGCTGATTCGTGGTGAGCATGCCCACAACATCCGTTCAGCAACTCGTCTCATCGAAGCTGGCGACGCACTGGTATGGGACGCACTCGATGCCGTCACCGAAGGAAAATACGTACTCCTCAACCGTGCGCCATCACTGCACCGTCTGTCTATTCAGGCTTTCCAGCCTCGCTTAGTCGAAGGTAAGGCTATTCAGCTGCATCCACTAGTAGCCAATGGTTTCAACGCCGACTACGATGGCGACCAGATGGCTGTACACCTTCCACTATCAGATGAAGCGCAGCGTGAAGCTCGTGAGCTGATGACTGCCACTAAGAACCTCTTGAAGCCAGCCGACGGTGCCCCAGTGCTTCAGATTGGCCAGGACGTCGTCCTCGGTAACTATTACCTGACCTACGTCAAACCAAGTGCACAGACTAAGGAGGTAAAACCGTACAGCTCAGTATATGAAGCTGAACTTGCCTATGACACCGGCAAGCTGCAACTACAATCTCCAATCCGTATCTATAGCAAGGGCGAAATCCGCGAAACAACACTTGGTCGTGTGTTCTTTAACGAAATCCTGCCAAGTGATTTCCCATATGACAATAGCGTTCAGACTAAGAAGCAACTCAAGAAGGTACTTGCGCAGATTTTCGAACAATACGGCGCTGAAGAAACTGCAACGACTGCTGACCGCATGAAGGGTCTAGCATTCCGCTTCGCAACTGTTGCCGCTGTATCAACTGGTAAAGACGACTATCTGCACTTTGAAGAAATTTCTGAGTTCGTGGCTGAAGGTGACGCTAAAACGGCGCTCATTTCTGACCAATACGATCAGGGTCTCATCACTGATGAAGAGCGTTACAACCTTACCATTGCTGCATGGCGCGCAGTCGACAATACTGTGACTGACTTCCTGAAGAGTAAGCTGGCCGACATGGACACCAGTATCTCTGTCATGGTCAACTCTGGTGCACGTGGTGATATCTCGAATGTTAAGCTTGCAAGCGCGATGATCGGTATCCAGGTGGACGCCGCCAACCGCGAAATCGAGCTCCCGATCCGAAGCTCGTTCAAGAAGGGTCTCTCATCACTGGAAGCCTTTGTGGCAACCCGTGGCTCACGTAAGGGTCTAATTGACACCGCTCTTAAGACTGCCGACTCAGGCTACCTGACTCGCCGTCTAGTCGATGTCTCACAAGATGTCTTCACAGTTGAAGACGAATCTGGCGATGACAAGGGCTTCGCAATCTACCGTTCTGAATCAAAGGATACGATGATCGAATTCGGTAATCGACTCTTTGGTCGTTACACTGCCGAAGAAATTCCTGGCCATGCTGGCAAAAATGTGCTGATTACACGTGGTATAGCCGATACTATCGAAGCCGATGGAACCATAGCTTCAGTAAAGATCCAGTCTGTACTTTCTACTAACAACCTCCGTGGCATCCCACAGAAGAGCTATGGTATCGATATGGCGACTGGCTCACTCGTTAGCGCTGCTCAGCCAGTAGGTGTTATCGCTGCTCAGTCAGTCGGTGAACCTGGTACACAGCTGACACTTCGAACCTTCCACAACTCTGGTGTAGCTGGTGGAGACATCACGCAGGGTCTGCCACGTGTCGAAGAGCTCTTTGAAGCTCGTACACCGAAGGGTCAGGCGCACGTTACCGAGGCCACTGGTCTTGTGGATGTATGGGAAGATGGCAACAAATATGTCGTTCAGGTCACTCCAGAGGCTGGTCACGTTGAGCGCATCAAACTTGAAGGTCGGACCGTCGTCATCAAGGCCGGCTCGAATGTCAAGGCTGGTGATGTACTTGCAACTGCCGAGGGCGAAGCAAAGCCACTCATCGCACCATTCGACGGTGTTGTAGAAGTCGCTGAAGACACACTGGTAATCGCGGCAAACGCTTCAGCTCCGGTGCGTTACGAAATTCCTGGCACAACTCAACTTGTTGTTAAGGCTGGTGACATCGTTGAAGCGGGTGACCGCTTGACGATTGGTTCACTCAACCTGCACGACTTGATGCGTCTCAAGGGTACTGAATCGACTCAGCGCTACATCATCAACGAAGTGCTTCGTATCTACGCAGCACAGGGTCAGGATGTGGCTGACAAGCACCTTGAGATTATCGTGCGGCAGATGTTTAGCCGTGTACAGGTGGAAACTCCTGGAGACAGTTCGTTTGTTACTGGTGACATCGTATCAAAGGCTGCTGTGGTTGACGCTAATGAAACACTTGCTCATGAAGGCAAGGAACTCATACAGTATACCCAACTCCTCCTCGGTATCACTAAGGTCTCGATCTGGTCTGATAGCTGGCTGTCTGCCGCATCGTTCCAGGACACGACTCGGGTGCTGATTAGTGCTGCTACAAGTGGTCGTGCCGATCGCCTCAACGGTCTCAAGGAAAACGTCATCATCGGGCGTAAGATTCCTGTGGGCACTGGTGCCGCAACGTACCAGTACGACGCTGAACTCGACGAAATCGTCGAAGATGTCGAGCTGGTAGCGTAGGCGACTGTGCCTCGTATGTGAAACACCCCTCTGAATGAGGGGTGTTTCTGTATGTGCTGACAGTAATATTGTGGTAGGCATAAGGTAGGGTTACTGGCATAGCATTTAGCCTATGGTATGCTTAATTTTGATATAAATAAAAACAACCTTCTATATAGCGAAATTCCAAATTGGAAATCGACGGTATATATAGAGAGAAAACTGAAAAATTCCAGACACCCCTCAAAAACGTGTATTAGAATTCTCGGTTAGGTTCGCTGGCTTCTCGGTGTATCAGCTTCGGTTATTATACAGAGTTGCTAAAATTAGGCATCTGGTACATGACAACGATTCCGTCCCTGTGTGAAGTTGGGTCCGCTCCTTCACTAGGATGGGCTCATCTCATGTCTGGACATATTGTGCTCGAGGTGCTATCATAACACGTAAGAGTTTCCTCTTTTCGGTGTTGTAGGTAGCGTACAATTCTACAATTTGCGAAAAGCACAAAACTGTCTGGCGGAGTTTGCTACTCCGAAAGATATATTTTAGTAAATAATTAGAGGAGTGTAGTTTTTCTATGCCAACTATCAACCAACTTGTTCGCAAGCCTCGTGTGGTTGCGAAGAAGAAGTCGAAGTCTCCAGCGCTTGGAACCATTCACAACGCGCTCAAGACTCGTTACTACGAGCAAAAAAGCCCATTCATGCGTGGCGTTTGTATTAAGGTAACAACCAAAACACCAAAGAAGCCTAACTCAGCACTCCGTAAGGTTGCTCGTGTCCGCCTGACAAACAAGCAGGAAGTTTGGGCATATATTGGTGGCGAGGGCCACAACCTGCAGGAGCACGCCGTTGTTCTCGTACGTGGCGGTCGTGTACCAGACCTTCCAGGTGTTCGTTATCACATCGTTCGTGGCGCACTTGACCTTCAGGGTGTTCAGGGACGCAAGCGTGGCCGTTCTAAGTATGGTGCAAAGAAGGAGAATAAGTAATGCCACGTAAAGTTACTCGAAAACTCCAGCGCGATCTGAATCCAGATCGTAAGTACCAGAGTGTGCTCGTACAGCGTCTCATCAACAAGTCAATGCTTGATGGCAAGAAGCTTGTTGCTGAACGCGCCGTCTATAGTGCACTTGAGCAGGCTGCCAAAAAGGTCGGTTCAGAAGATCCACTTGAAGTTTTTGAAAAAGCCCTCAAGAACATCGCACCTAACTTTGAAGTAAAAAGTCGCCGTGTTGGTGGCGCAAACTACCAGATTCCTTTCCCTGTACAGGGTCACCGTCAGCTGCACTACGCATTCTCATGGATGGTTCAGAGCGCTCGCGCTCATAGCGGCATGCCGTACGAAAAGCGTCTTGCTACTGAAATAGTAGATGCGTACAACGAAGCTGGTGCTGCCTACAAGAAGAAGGAAGACACCCACAAGATGGCAGAAGCAAATCGTGCGTTTGCTCACTTTGCCCGAAGCTAATATGGTAGAACGACAGCCTGGCCGTCCTAGTGAAGATGAATTCACCAGGGCGGCTTTGCGCTTGGTGGCTGGTGAATATGCCGAATTGTTCATCTATTCACAGATGGGAGGTATCGGCAAAATTGTCACTAGTAAGAAAGCAGACATAGACATTGTAAAAAGAGAACATCTCGCAGATGGCCTACGTGGTACACCAGAAACACTTATAGCATTCGCAACTCGACAACTAGCTGAGTATAAAAAAGCACGAAATTCTTGACAGCCCGAAAATGCTCATGGTATAAAGAAGACAAATGGGAGCAAATATAAACATAGGAACAAGGAACTAGTATATGGCATACGAGAGACTGTCAACCGTTAAAGGGGAGCAGTCGCTCGCGCCGCTCGCTACCCACTCAGAACTCCTTAACCGTCGAAATGGTCAGCTTATAGTCCTCGACAAGCTTGAAACGCCAGTTGACGAATATGGCATTCCGCAGCCACATCTGCTTATTAAGGATGTGCTCGGCAGTGTTGCGATTAGTCGCGTTTGGACGGGTGGATATGACGTACATCATGTCGCATGGCCAGAGGCAGCGTATCACCGCTATAATGATGAGACCGAATCACTGACCGGTAGCTACTTCAGGGGTGCTGCGGCACTCAAGGTGCGCCTTCCAAGACAACTGCACAATTACATCCATGCCGTCACTGAGCCATCTCCGATGCCAAGCGAAGATGTAATGCAACAGTGGATTAAGGAGCAACGTCAGGTTAGCCGCCTTTATGATACGGTGAGCCGTAAAAACCTTAGCGATGCGACTGATTTGAGCGAAGAGCAGCGTGAAAAATATCGGTTCAATAACTATCGACAAAAGTTAGACACGATGGAGGATGGTGAGCTTGGCCTGATGCCTAATCGTGAGCAGTTGGCATCGATTGATATCGACCAAGCAAGACGGATACTGCGTGCTATCGCAAAGGTGCGCGGTTTTTCTAATAGTCGTCGTCAACAGCGGGTATTCTTAGCAGGCACGCCGCGGATAGCAATCGCATAATGCTTATACTTGTGATTATGAAGAGAGTAGATTTAAATGAGTGATATGTCTGAGAGAGAAATAGAGAACGTCTTTCGAGAAATTGTAGAAGCTGGAGAACATTATGATGTTGGCATCGATCTATTCAATCAAGAGATAATGAGAGCCGAAGCTGAAGTGGCTAAGGCTAAAACAGGCGATGCGGTATATGATGCACTTGCACAGCTGAATGATGATTGGCAGAATTATGGATCGATCGCGACGCTGACAGGACGAATCTACATTGTCGAAGAGGGTCTTGTTCCGCCAAAATCTTGGGGCGATATCCTGGTTGACGAGGAAGACGAATCATACTACTTTGTCGAGCAAGAGCAACTTCGTTCGATCGGCATCGCTGAAGGTATTCATGTGCAACCGACCAGTGACGCAGAGGCCTCAGAGACGGGCGCGTCACGTCTTGCTTATGGTTTCATATCAACCGACAGCAAAGACGAAGGCTATCCGACATTCATGGCGTACCCAGATGAACTTATTGAGCATTGGTATGACACGCCAACACCTGCCGCGGCAAACATGCGCCTGCACCGTGACTGGCCAGAACATATGGAATTGATTAACAATCTCGTGCAACCAGGTACTGCTGAGATTGGTAAGCTTCCGAGGCGTCTAGCAATGTTGACGCAAAGAATTGGTACGAATTTCGAAAATGCACTGATGTTTTGGAATCTCGCAGCTATCTATATCAACGATCGTCTTCATCTTGATGAGGAACGACCCTATATGGTGCGAGTGAAGGATGGAATTGCATGCAAGGATAGCGACGATTTCGTGAATATTGCTATTGACGGTGATATTACACTAAACGGACACTACCCGTGGGTGTATTTTGAATGGGATCAGGATAGTCTTCGTCCACTACTCCAGCTAATGGTGCCGGATGATGACGATGGTGGAACTGCCGAAGTAGCCATACCACTACACAATATCCTTCGCATAAAAGGTGCGCCGTCGGTACAGACATTGATCCAACAGGCACTGTGGAATATGCGAGAAGAACTACCATTGGAGTTTGCTGCTGACGCCGACTTTACTGCTCCAAACATAGCGCCAATGCGCATAGATCGACCAAACCATCATCACGGTGGCGATCCTGTGGAAATCGAAGCGATGAAGCTGCTGGAGCGAGATCTTGTCGATCTTATCGGTGAAGTACAGACGATGACTCGCGAGAGCTATACCGATGAAGCCACGGCAGCGCAGAAAAGCTGGCGTCTGACACAGGCAATCGGCATGCGTCTAGCTGGTGCAGGTATCGAGCAATTTGCGTTAGAATTTAGCGGAGAAAAGGCGCAGCGTCCTCGATTTATCCGTGAGCTACCAGACGGACAGGAACTCGAGCAGGGAATGTATGTGGTTCGACTGGATGCCAAACAGCCATTTACATCATTGCAGCACGGTGATAGCTTTTATGGTACATTTTATTCAGTCTTCAACGATGTAGAAGAAATAGAAGACGATGAGATTGGAGAGACGTTCTACCGGCCGTTTCCGGTACTTATAGCAAATGTCGACTCTCAAACGACTGCATTACTTACGCGCCGCAATGTCCCACTGGTTGAGAATGAACTTCGACGACGTGCAATCATTCCACTCGATGGATCGGTACAGATCTCGATTATAGCGCTTGAAAATTATCGCCAAGGAGTGAAGGCACGTATGCAAGCCGCCCAGCAATATGCACGCGACCCAATTGTCGATGAGATTAATCGCCTCTACGGCGCGTTTAAACAGGAGACTGATGATGGATTTCAGGATATGAAAGATATAAGTCGATTGACATCTATCGCTGAACGCATAGTGACTGGGAATCTGCGTGGCGGCTCGGGCGCGGCTCTTACAGCACTGGAGACAATGCTCATTCATCGAGCCGTTGTTATTAGGGCTAATCTATATGACAGTGATGGCACGGGGCATGCTGACGACACCGTGGCTGGCATGATTATTGATGTCAGGGCGGATATCCCAGGTTTGGATATTCGGGGTCCGTTTGCGGTGGTCGTTGGAAATGGCGGTCGATACCGTTACGTACATCTGCCGTCAGTCACATCCTTCGCATTCTAGCCTAGCGGATTACACTGATATTTGGTACAATCAATCTAAAGCGCTATTTTTTATGGCAAAAAATTAAAGAAGTAATCAACGAAAGAGGATTTAGCCCCCATGGCAACGCCAAAGAATGTCCCACTATCGGACTATCGAAACATCGGTATAATCGCACATATTGACGCCGGTAAGACAACGACGACCGAAGGTATCTTGTACCGCACCGGTATCAACCACAAAATCGGTGAAGTCCGTGGTGCTGATGGTGACAGTGCGACAACTGACTGGATGGCACAAGAAAAAGAACGTGGTATCACAATCACTTCCGCTGCGGTGACGGCATTCTGGAAAGGCTGTAAGATCAATATTATCGACACCCCGGGTCACATCGACTTTACGGCTGAGGTTGAGCGTTCACTCCGAGTGCTTGACGGTGCGGTAACTGTTTTCGACGGTAAGATGGGCGTTGAGGCCCAAACTGAAACCGTCTGGCGCCAGGCCAACAAGTACGGCGTGCCTCGTATTTGTTTCATCAACAAAATCAACCAAATTGGTGGCGACTTCTACAAATCTCTTGATACTATCCACAACCGCCTCTCAAAGCACGCGCTACCTGTACACCTGCCTATCGGCTTTGAAAAAGAAATCAACGGTGTTGTCGACTTGGTTGACATGAAAGCCTACACCTACAGCGACTATACTGACAAGGAACTCGTGCAAGGCGAAATTCCAGCTAGCATGCTTGATAAAGCTAAGAACGCTCGCTCGCTCCTCGTTGAAGCAGCTGTCGAAGCTGACGATGAACTCTTCGAGCGTTTCCTCGATAGCGGCGAAGATTCAATCACTATTGACGAACTAAAGGCTGCACTCCGCAAGCGTGTCCTTGCTGGTGACTTCTATCTTGTTACTGGCGGTGACGGCCGCGGAGTGATTGTCGAGAAGGTTCTCGACCTTGTTGCTGACTATATGCCATCTCCACTCGATGTTGGTGCTGTACAAGGTACAAATCCTAAGACTGGTGACATTATCGAACGTCATCCTGCCGACACTGAGCCACTTGCTGGTCTTGCATTCAAGATTGCGACCGATCCGTTTGTGGGTAAGTTAATCTTCATTCGTGTTTATAGTGGTAAGTTGACCGCAGGTAGTTATCTACTTAACACCACTACGGGCGAAAAAGAGCGCGTTGGCCGTATCGTTCGTATGCACGCCGACAAACGTGAAGACATTGAAATGATCGGCGCTGGTGACATCGCCGCAGTCGTAGGTCTGAAAGATACGTTTACCGGGCATACTCTGTCAGACGTTGCACATCCTATTACACTCGAATCTATCGACTTCCCAGAGCCACCAGTATCGATTGCCGTCGAGCCAAAATCAAAGGCTGATCAGGAAAAAATGGGCATCGCACTTCAGCGCCTCGCTGAAGAAGACCCGACCTTCCGTGTTCACACCGATGAAGAAACCGGCCAGACTATTATGTCTGGAATGGGTGAGCTACATCTTGATATCCTGATAGACCGCATGAAGCGCGAATTCAAGGTTGAGGCAAATATTGGCGAGCCACAGGTAGCCTTCCGCGAATCTATTAAGGGTACATCAAAAGTTCAAGGTAAACATGCTAAACAATCTGGTGGGCGTGGTCAATATGGTGATGTTTGGGTCGAATTTGAACCAAATGAGCCAGGTAAGGGCTTTGAATTCTTTGACTCTATCAAGGGCGGTGTAGTGCCACAGGAGTATCGCAAACCTGTTGAACAGGGTATTCGTGAAACCCTCGACGGCGGTGTGATTGCCGGTTACCCTGTAGTCGACGTTAAGGCTACTCTATACGATGGTAGTTACCACGATGTTGACTCCAGCGAACTTGCCTTCAAACTGGCCGGTGCCCTAGCGACTCGCGAGGGAATTAAGCAAGCGAAGCCAATTCTCCTTGAGCCTGTAATGAAGGTTGAAGTTACCACTCCAGAAGACTTCATGGGTGACATTATTGGCGACCTCAACTCTCGTCGTGGTCGTATCGACGCTATGGAAGATATTCCGGGAGCCAAGCTCATCCGTGCGTTCGTACCACTCGCCAGCATGTTCGGCTATACCAACGACCTCCGCTCAATGAGCCAAGGTCGTGCAGCTAGCACGATGGAGCTCGCTCAGTATGAAGAAGTACCGCCAAACGTTGCACAGGAAATCATCGAAAAGCGCAACGTAAAGTAAATCGAAACAAGTGGGTGTCACGGGAAACCGGGACACTTTTCATATAGGGAGATACCATGAAGAAGCAATTACAACTCAAGCAAGAGCGAGCCTTTGAAATCCTGTCTGCACTATTTATCACAACACTGATCGTTAGTAATATTGCCAGTGTAAAAATCGTCAGTATCGCAGGTGCAGTTTTTGATGCTGGCACAATCCTATTTCCGCTGGCCTACATCGTCGGTGATGTTTTGGCCGAAGTTTACGGCTATATGCGCGTTCGTCGTCTAGTATGGACGAGTGCCGGCATGTTGCTAATGACAATGGCGACACTTTGGATCGTCGACATGCTGCCTGCTAGTGTAGATTGGACACTAACTGGTTCATTTAGTGATATCCTCGGTGTGGTGTGGCGAATCGTCATCGCGAGTATCGCTGCTATGATAGCCGGCGAGCTGCTCAATGCCTTTGTCCTTACGAAAATGAAAGCAAAGAACGACAGTAAGCGGCTTTGGGATCGTTTGGTGGTGAGCTCGGCTTTCGGTAATGCCGCTGATACTATCATCTTCACGACTATTGCTTTTGCGGGCACAATGCCACTAGATGTCTTCTTCAATGTAATCATGACCGTTTGGGTCATTAAGATGACAGTTGAGATTTGTGCTTCACCGCTGACTATACGGATTATCCGTTTGATTCAACGCTAAAGTGTCACACCAACAGGTAATTTATCTTTATAATAGCGGCTCAGGAACGATTGTTTCAGCTCGAAGAATGAGCCGTTTTTTATTGATTCACGGATCTTATTGACAGTAGTGACAATGAAAAACTCATTGTGAATACTAGCGAGTGTTGAGCCGAGAATCTCATCAGCCTTGAAGAGATGATTGAGGTAGGCTCTCGTGTAGTTATGGCAGGTATAGCAGTTACACTCGGCATCGATTGGCGTAAAGTCGCGTTTGAAAGCGAGGTTTTTGATGCTGATACGGCCGTCATAGGTGTAGATGGCACCGTTGCGAGCCTGACGTGTTGGTGCAACGCAATCAAAGGTGTCAATACCATACTGCACACCGAGAAAGAGATCGGCGGGGTGCGCACCCATACCGAGCAGATGACGCGGTTTACCGTCAGGTATCGTCTCGTTAACCCATTTAACGACGGTGTTGATTTCCCCTGGTTCAAAGACGCCACCGATACCGTATCCATCAAAATCGCGCTCTCCAAGGAATGAAGCGGAAGCTTTGCGCAGCTCTTCATGGCGTGCACCTTGGACGACACCGTAGAGTGCTTGTAATGGTTGACTGTTTTGTATGTGCTCAGCATTAAGCTGACTATGATGTGTGAGGCAGCGCTCCGCCCATCGGTGAGTACGCTCCATACTTTCCTTAATGTATTCGTAGGGAGCGAGTGGGGCAGGAAGTTCATCAAACGCCATGTGGATGTCAGCACCGATCGCATGTTGAAGCTCCATGCTGCTTTCCGGTGTCATGACGAGCTTTGAGCCATCAAGGTGTGAACGAAACTGTACTCCGTCGTCAGTAACCTTGGCCAACTGACTAGCAGATTTCGTAGCCTTTTGCTTGTCGCCTTTTTCAGTGTGAGCAACAGCATTAATGCCTTTCTTATAGGCAACGCCGAGGCTGAATACTTGGAATCCGCCGCTGTCAGTAAATGTCGGGCCATCAAAATTCATGAATTTTGCCAATCCGCCAGCTTCTTTGATGATGTCTGCGCCAGGACGAAGCATCAGATGGTAGGTGTTAGCGAGGATAGATTGACCGCCAAGTTCTTTGACTTGATCAGCGGTCAGGGCCTTCACGGTAGCTTGGGTGCCCCCAACAATAAAGGCCGGTGTCTGAATATCGCCATGAGGAGTATGGATTACGCCAGCACGAGCCAAGGTGCCATCAAGTTTGACAGTTATATCAAATGAAAAGTTGCTCATAAATCTACACTAGTATATCACCTCTAAATGATAAGCATTGAGTCGCCGTAGCTAAAGAAGCGGTACTTCTCAGTACCGGCGTGCTCATAGGCGAGTTTGAGACTGTCCCAGCCAGCGAAGGCTGCGGTCAGCATGAGGACGGTACTTTCTGGAGCATGGAAGTTTGTCAGCATACCATTGATCGTCTTGAATACGTATCCTGGATAGATAAAGATGTCCGCCTCGCCAGTAATAGTCTCGCCATGATTTTTCATAATCTCACCATGAGCATACTCCAATGTACGCGTGACAGTTGTACCGAGTGCGACAACGCGACGACCTTCTTGTTTCGCTGCCCAGATAATGGCTGCAGTGCTTGCTGGAACTTCGAAGTACTCCTGATGCATTTTGTGTGTGGTCACGTCGTCAACGCGAATAGGCAGGAACGTACCGAGGCCGACGTGAAGGGTTACGTAGGCAAGGATGACCCCTTTCTCTTCGAGCTTCTTCAAAATATCAGGAGTCATATTGAGACTGGCGGTCGGTGCAGCAACCGATCCCTGATGCTTAGCAAACACGGTTTGATAGGTCTCGATGTCCTTTTCGGTAGCATCACGGTGCATATATGGAGGCAACGGCACAGAGCCGTGTTGCTGAGCAATATCAAGTAGATCACGCTCGCTACGGATGATTGCTATACCACCATCGAGGATTTCTTCGACGTGGAGCGTATCACTGCCGATAGTCAAGCTGTCGCCAGCATGGAGTTTCTTACGGTAGAGTACTTTGTGTCGATGCCAGTCATCGTGCGCACCGTGTTTCTCGATGAGGATTAGTTCGCGAGCACCACTGGTAGCTTTTTTCGTGATGAGACGTGCCTTGATAACTTTAGTGTCATTCATGACCAGCACGTCGCCTGGTTGCAAGTAGTTGACGACATCAGCGTAGTGCCTATCATTGATCTCACCAGTCTCATGGTTCAGAACTAGCAGTCGTGAGGTGCCGCGCACTTCCATCGGCTCACTGGCGATGAGCTCCTCTGGTATCTCGTAATGGAAATCGGTTAATTTCATGCTGATACATCATACCACAAGTGCATCTTTGAATATGTGGTACAATATGCTCATGCAAATTACGATCGTAGGGGGAGGCTTTGGAGGTGTGAAAACCGCGCTAGAGCTCGCCAAAAAGAAAAAGAATACTATCACGCTCATTACTGCGAGTAAGCAGTTTCAGTTCTATCCAACGCTATATGCGACGGCAACTGGCACAAATCATCAAGAGTCTTGGATCCCGTATGAACAGATTTTCGCCGGAAAGTCTAATGTGACAGTAGTGCATGATACAATTACCACGCTTGCTCCGACCAATAAGGAGCTGATCGGAGCAGCAAGCACGTACACGTACGAAACGCTCATCTTGGCACTCGGCAGTGTGACGACCTACTTCGGTATCAAGGGACTCGACCAATTCGCCATGGGTATCAAGTCTGAGAAAGAAATTCGCGAGCTACATGATCATATCTTCTATGACATGCGCGACGGAGATGAGGACGAGAAAAATTACGTTATAATCGGTGCTGGTCCAACGGGAGTTGAGTTAGCGGGAACACTCGGCGAGTACTTAAAACGACTCCGCAAGCACTTTGGCCTGAAAGAAACGAAAAAGAAAATCACACTTA
>JBPPME010000015.1:0-14296 GCA_051305895.1 Saccharimonadales bacterium (SeqCode) | reverse complement strand
AGCGTAAGCTGCCGCAGTGAAAGGTTTTTTCATATGGCTCAATATATCAGCAACGACAAAAAGCAGGAGATCATTCATCAAATCCGTGACGAGGGCAAGAAAGCAACCGATGTAGCGGTAGCCTATGGAGTCAGCACTAAAACCATCTACACCTGGCTGCGCAGTGGTATTTCCGGGGATAACAGCGCACTGGAGATAGCCCGCTTGAAACGCGAGGTTGACATGCTGTACGGACTACTTGGCAAGCTGACAGCGGAGGCCTCCCGCTCAAAAAAATAGAACTGGTGGGCGAGGCTGATGTTGGCTTTAAATCCAAGCTCTGCAACTTCTTTGACATTGACCGCAGCACTCCGTACAAACCACGCGTCCAGGCGATCCTGGACAACGTGCTCGCTGAACAGATCCGGGCAGTACTGGTCGACAATCCATTCTACGGCCACCGCCGGGTGGCTGACAAACTAGGCATTGGCAAGAACCGAGCTCGTCGGGTTATGCGCCTTGCCGACATACCACCACCGAAGCGACGCAAGAAATATGCTAAGGCCAGCGGAGGCAGTAAACCAGCTCCGCCAAACCTACTCAAAGAACAAAACCTGGTTGCCAGCTACCCCCACCACGTTTGGGCGGCTGACTTCACCTACCTTTGGTTCCAGGGCAGGTTTTACTACTTGGCGACTGTCATTGACCACTACTCTCGACAGATTGTTGGTTGGAGTCTAGGAACACGTCACAACGCTGAGCTCATTACTGCCGCCCTCATGGACGCAGTCAGCCACCACCGGCCACCAGCTGTTGCGCACAACGACCGAGGAAGCGAATACCTGAGCCGACACTACCAAACTATTTGCGACAGCTTGGAGATAGCTGCCAGTGCGAGCGCACCAGGCAGCCCATGGGAGAATGGTTTCCAGGAGTCGTTCTACAACAATTTTAAACTCGAGCTGGGTGACATTAGCCAGCTGCCTGATGCCAGCAGGCTCTTTGAAGCAATTGCCTTGCAACTGCATTACTACAACGAACAACGCATCCACTCGGCACTCCATACCAACCCAGCGGCTTACGCCGCTCGGTTTGAACAGACAAAGCAACATAAGCACAAACATATAACTCAACAGATTACAACAGGGGTCGCAGACAAGGTGATGACGAAAGTGGGGACTTGACAACCGGCCCAACGACAATGCGCACATTGAGCGCTTTAACCGTACCGTGCAAACAGAATGCATTGGACACTACTGGCGTCGGAGCGTTCCGCTCCAGCGCCAGCGAGAGAAACTCTCTCGCTATATGGACTTTTACAACAACGAACGAGTACACTTAGGAATACAGTTACTGACGCCCATGCAGATGTTGCAAAGGTCTTGAGTTCTATACGTGTAGTAGCTTTTGCAGTCATGTCATATTCCTGTATGTCCTCGATTCAATCCCCAATCTTGTCACTCGGTAGCTGCCAGGACTAACTGCCGCTGCTCGAGCGGGTTCCTCCAATCATACCGTTTTCGGGAGCGGTTGTTAAGGATAGTCTCAACAGTGCGCAGCTGGTGGTGGGTAATCTGCTTGAAGTCGGTGCCTTTGGGGAAGTAATCCCGTACCAGGCCATTGGCGTTCTCGTTGCGCCCGCGCTGGCTGGAGCGGTACGGGTCAGCAAAGTAGATGGTGACACCAAGCTGCCGCTCGGTTCGCTTCCAAGCCGCAAACTCACTGCCGTTGTCGTAGGTAATGGTGTTGACGCTATTACCGAACACGCGGGTAATGTCTTTAAGGGTTTGCTGGTAAATCTTGTATGAGTCATACCCTAGAATGAGTGACAGCGACAGTAGTCCGGTTGTTCGGTCAACGTGACTTAGGATACGATCCTTACTGTCTTTACCAAAGATAGTATCTCCTTCCAGGTCACCGTAACGGGTCAGTTGTTTAACGACCGCTGGGCGAGTATGGATACTGCGTTTGTTCTTAGTTTTGTTCCAGCTGAGCTGGGTTTCGGCGGCGTAGCGGTAGCGCCGCCCCTTGCGGCGCAGCCGCTTGACGAGCCTCTTGTTGTCTCTACTGCTATGGATCCAGCTGTAGATAGTTTGGTGACTGATGGCAGTACCGGCCTTTTTGAGGTTAGCCGCAATTTGCTCTGGTGAGTCACGATCTTTACTGAGTAGCAGCTCGGTCACGCGCTGTGTCAGCGCATTGCCGTCTTGCAGTTTAACGTTACTCTGACTAGCGTCAGAGCGCCTCGCTAAGTACAATGTCTGAGCAATCTCAGCGTCATAGACCGATTGGCCGCGAGCAAAGCGGGCCAGACGCCGGCTGTAGCTAGCAAGGGCTGCTAACTTCTCAGGAATCTCACCTTTGCCTCGACGAGTACGCAGGTCGAGTGAGATGATGCGGGGTTTGTTGACCCTAGAGGTGGTCACCACCCCTAGCGTGATGGCGTTTCTAGTAATTTCGTCGTTGACGGCGTTGCGAGATTTGCCGATACGGTCGGCAATGGCTTGACGGGTGAGGTTATCTTCGAGGCCGACCTGAATACGGATCCGCTCTGACAGTGTAAAATGGGCATGGGACATCCTAATGCTCCTTGGTTATTTGGTTTGTAGTAATTCTATTTAACCAGATGAGCAGGACGGATGTCCTTTTTGGTACCAAGGAGTGACAAGATTGGGGTTGGGATGTAGGGGCTACCTTGTGACTATTTGAAAATTCTTGTATACTATGACCTAACATTACTGGAGAGGATATGTGATGAAGGTGAATAACGTGCGACGGGGTGGATGGATCGCTAGCTTTGTATTGATCGGCGCAATACTTGTACTAGGGCTTCTGGGAGGTGCGTACTATCTAAAGACACGCGCCGAGCAGGCTGCTGGTGTGCAGGCGGAACCGATTGCGACGCAAGAAGAGTCGGGTGAAGCATCATCTAATGGCTCGAAGGAGACCACTCCTTCATCGGAGCCGAACAGTGACCCATCTGAATCAAACACGGATAATGAGAATGAAGGTGTTACGCTACCGTCAGGTGGTCAGTCAGCGACCAATTCAACCGGAAGCGCTACATCGAGTACTGGTAGCTCCGCAACGGCATTGCCACAGACCGGTCCAGTAGACAGCCTACTGACGACAAGTTTTATAGTCCTTGCCACGTTTGCCGCCGTGACGTATCTTCAGTCTCGCAAAACAGCCAAGTAGGCTTTTGACTTATACTCTGTACTAGTGTACAATGAGCCCTAATGTAGAGGTGCGAATTCTCATTTTGCGTGCCTTTATAAATAGTAACTAAATAAGGAGTCTTCTAGACTTATGGCAAAAGCCACTCTAACAATGGATGATCTGCTCGCACAGGAAAGCAGTGTCAAGCAACTAACCACCGGAGAACCAGTAACTGGTACAGTCCTTACTATCAAGAAACACGAAGTATTGATTGACCTTGGTGCACTTGGTGTCGGCTACGTACCACGTCGCGAAGTTGGTTTCTCACGTAGCCTCAAGGAAGGTGACGAAGTTATTGCCAGTGTCGTTGATGCTGAACTCGACAATGGCTACTCACTACTATCACTTCGTAAAGCCGCAAAAGATCGCGGCTGGGACGAAGCGGCAGCTAAATTCGAAGCCGGCGACATCATCGAAGTCTCGCCATATGATGCCAACCGAGGTGGTCTGTTGGTTGAATACGAAGGTGTCCGTGGATTCCTTCCTGTTTCGCAGCTTTCTGCCGAGCACTACCCACGTGTTGGTAGCTCTGATAAGGACGAGATCCTCCAGCGCCTGAATGCACTCATCAATCAGACTCTCAAGGTTCGTATCCTCGATGCTGATCGCAAGACCAACAAACTTATCTTTTCTGAAAAGGAAGCGGTCAAGGACGGTCTGAGCGAGCGATTCGAGAAAATTAAGGTCGGTGACACCGTAAAGGGTGTTGTTACTGGTGTTGTCGACTATGGTGCATTCGTCAATGTCGACGGTATTGAAGGTCTCGTACACATCTCAGAAATCAGTTGGGAGCGTGTAAACAACCCAAGCGACTATGTGAAGGTTGGTCAGACTATCGAAGCAAAGATCATCTCTATTGATAAGGATCGCCTGAGTCTCAGTATGAAGCAGCTCACCAAAGATCCATGGCTTGATGAGATTGAAAAATTTAAGTCAGGTGACAAGGTAGAAGGTACGGTCACCCGTATCACTCCATTTGGTGCATTTGTACAGATCAGCCCAGCAGTGGAAGCGCTTGTACATATCTCGGAACTAGGCGGCGGTAACGACGTCGATCCTGAGAAGGTTTTCACACTCAACGAGCGTAAAGGCTTCGTCGTACTCGACATCGACAAAGATAGTCGTAAGATTTCTTTGAGCCTCGATGGCGCAAAGAGCAAAAAATAGCTTTTAGACCTATAAAATATATGTAAGTAATGCAGGAAGGAATAGAGTAATGGCAGAGAAAGTTGTCACTGTTGCAGATTCAATCACCGTCGGTGAACTCGCAGAAACACTCAACCTTCCTGTAACCACACTGGTTGGTGAGCTGTTTA
Organism: Saccharimonadales bacterium (SeqCode); assembly: GCA_051305895.1. GTDB lineage: Bacteria > Patescibacteriota > Saccharimonadia > Saccharimonadales > Saccharimonadaceae > JBPPME01. The sequence continues at coordinate 9,782 of JBPPME010000015.1, read as the reverse complement.
AGAACGGTATTGCAGCGACTATCAACCAGCGAATTGATTTCGAAACAGCTTCGATCATTGTCGAAGAGCTTGGGCTCGATGTAGAGCTTGAGAAAAAGGAAGTCTCGAATACACCGGAGCGCCGTGAGCGTACAGTGTCGGATAAGGCAATCGAACGTCCACCAATTGTGGCGGTTATGGGTCATGTCGATCACGGTAAGACAAGCTTGCTCGATGCTATTCTCGACACTAAAGTCGTGAGTGGTGAAGCTGGTGGTATCACTCAGCACATCAGCGCTTATCAGGTAGAAAAGAGCGGTCGTATGATGACCCTGCTCGATACTCCTGGCCACGAGGCTTTTGCTGCACTGCGTCAGCATGGTGCAACGTTGACTGATGTCGTAATCATCGTTGTAGCAGCGGATGATGGAGTAAAGCCGCAGACTATCGAGGCGATCCGTTTCGCTCGCGAAGCAAATGCCAAGATTATCGTGGCTATCAACAAGATTGATAAAGAGACAGCCAATTCGCAGCTCGTGAAGACACAGTTGGCGACTGAACACAATTTGAATCCAGAAGAGTGGGGTGGTGATGTTATCATGGTGGAAGTAAGCGCCAAAACTCACGCAGGTATTGGTAAACTGCTCGAAGCAGTGCTACTGGTAGCCGACATGGAAGAATTGAAGGCTGATGTAGACATGTCTGCCGAAGGCCTGGTAATCGAGGCGCGCACCGAAACAGGTCGCGGTTCTGTAGTAGGTCTCCTTGTAGAGCAGGGGCGTCTTCGTCCAGGGCACTACATTGTAGCTGGTACATCGTACGGTAAAGTCCGTACGCTGCTTGATTTCAATGGCGATGCTCTCAAAGAAGCCGGCCCGTCTACACCAGTGACTGTGACTGGATTTAAAGACTTGCCACAATTTGGTGATTCATTCCGCCTGGTGAAGAATGAAAAGGAAGCTCGTCAGGCCACCGTGCAGGCACGCATGGAGCGTGAGAAAGCAGCTGCAAGTACTAATGTGACCAGCGCTGATATTTTGAAACTGATGAGCCAAAAGCACGAAGCGGCTGAATTCAACATTATTGTTAAAGCTGATGTACAAGGCTCTCTCACCTCCGTTATGGATAGCCTGCGTCTCATCGATACTGGTGACGAAGTGAAACTACGTATCGTTGGTAGTGGTGTGGGTAATATTTCGGAGAACGATGTACACTTAGCGGCAGACGAGAAGACTGTCATTTATGGATTTAACGTCGATTTACCACCAGCTGTCAAACGCCAAGCGGCTCGCGACAAGGTACAGGTGCGTATATACAAAGTGATTTACGAACTACTTGATAACGCCAAGCAGTCAATGGAACAGCTCCTTGCGCCAGAAGTTGTTGAGACCGAAATTGGTGCCCTAACTATTAAGGGTGTCTTCCGTACACTCAAAGACGAAGTGATTGCCGGTGGTGAAGTGACTAAGGGTAAGGTGGCGACCGGACTTCTAACTCGCGTTATACGCGATAAGGAGCAGATTGCTGAAGTAGAGGTCACTAAAGTACAACGCCAACAGCAAGAAGCTAAAGAAGTTTTTGAAGGTGAAATGTGTGGTCTCTCTCTCAAGACTGCGAAGAAACTGCAGATCGAAGAGGGTGATAAACTCGAATTCTTTACACGAGAACTGGTCAAGAAGACATTTTAGTTTGTTTGTGTAGTTGTCAACAATAGGATATACGTATTGACTTTTCATGTATTTTATGCTAATATTCAAGCATAAACACCTAACACAAACAAAACATTTTTCTTATCTCGAAAGGAATCCACCACAATGAGCGAACAACTACCTAATCCACGTCTTGAGAACTTCGACGCTAATAAAGTTGCGCATGAGCAGGTAGCATACGAAGAAGCTATGTATGGTGAGGCTGGCAAGACCGACTTTAGTGATGAAGCTCGCCGCCGCCTCGAAGAGGCCGATGAATACCAGCAGCATCTTGCTGGGATGGCAGAACGTGGTGACGAATATGATGTCACCGAAGATGAGTCGTATAAAGATACGATCGATCGTCAAATCGCCGCTGATCCTGGACTACGCCGTATGGAAATGATGGCTCGTCATATTGCAGAAGTAAAAAATACGCCTGTAAGCCTTGAAAATGCCGATCGTCTGCCTGGTGTTCTTCAAGATAAGGAAGATAAGCTTGAAGAACTTCTAATTAAGTTCGATGAGACGTCGACACTTGATTCTCGAGAAAAAGAGGACATTATGAACCGGCTCATGAACATGAGTGAGGGTACAGCGAACCTGCCCGCATCTGCTGAAGGGAAGAATGCTTCTGCATCTGAAGATGTAGAAGTGCAGGAAGACACAGCAACGGAAGAAGTTGTAGAAGGCGAACCTGTTAATTCCGAGAATAACGAGACTCTGGTCGAGAAGCTTGAGGCGTACAAAGAATTTCATATCGGTGATACGGTTAGTGTGAAACGAACATCTGGTACTGTCGAGGATGACTGGCGGATTGCATCAATCGCCAAGTCGCAGGATGATGAGGTATTGATTAGGGTTAATAAGGCAGAGAATGACAACATCATTTATAAGGTCATTCCGTATAGTGAGCTACTTGCAATGCAGGCAGAGGTAACAGGTGACAACTCTGATGACGGAGAACCTAATGAGAATCTTGCCCATGAAGGTGAATCTCTCGAAGAGTATGAAGCTCGTCAAGGAATTGATGTTGCCGAGGCAGTCGACAAAGATGAAACAGAGCGCCTTGATCCTGCGGTTGAAGTTCCCGAAACCTTGAATGAGTTGGAGCTCGCCGAAAGTGTGCGTGAGATGTATCGTCCACGAACTCGCATGCAGCGTCTTCGCAACTTTTTGACACCTGCTGGTTTTGCTGCTGAAATTGCCACTCTTGGCGTTGTCGCCAAAGAGAAACTAAGCCGCCATAAGAAGGCAGCGGTTGCTATTGGTGTCCTTGCTGTCGGTGCTGGTATAGCTACCGCTTGGTATCTCCGTCAGAATGGTCATGAAAGTGGCTCAAGTAACGGTACCGGTCTCACCTTGGGTGACACGGTTGATTCATTGCCAAACCCAGCTGATCAAACTAGCGCAACTGCGGGTAGCGGTACTGGTGACCTCCTCGGTCAGTCATTTACTGTTGAGCCGGGTCACGGCTATACGCATGAGCTGATGGACTTTGCGAGTGTGAATCATCATGACTTGAGTCCGGAAAAAGCTTTTGAACTCCATACCCATCTTGTTGATAAATTCGGCCCTGACTACATCGACATCAATGGCAGCGGGAGTGATATCTATACGCAAGGTGGTGATATACGACTCGCTGATGTGGGCAAGGCTCAATTTTCTGACAATGTTGCCGCTGAAATCCAGAAGACTTTAGGTTGGTAGTAGAGCTAGCAATTCGTACTCGACTAGATTATACTAAAACAAATACACTATAGGGGAAAAAGATGTTCCAGCTAGACGATAACTTCCTAAAAGAGCTTGGTCTCGACCAACTCCCAGATGATCAGAAGCAACCATTTTTGCAACACATCTACGGCGAACTAGAGCTGCGTGTCGGCACGCGACTCAGCGATGGTCTCAGTGATGCACAACTTGAAGAGTTTGAACAAATCATTGATCGAAACCAAGAAAAGATTACCGTATGGCTTGGACAGCACACGCCAGACTATGCCCAAGATGCTGCTTTTCTGAAACTGCAACAGGCGACTAATCTCCCAGCTGATGACCCACGTCTCGTTGCTGAATTTGCCGCAACGCGTTGGCTTGAGGTGAATCGCCCAGATTATCGCATCGTTGTCGCTGCAGTGCTCGATGAGTTGAAAAAAGAGATTCTTGCAAACCGGGATTCGATCTTGGATGGGATTAACCAGCAGCAGGCTCCACCGCAAGCGCCAACAGCTTAAGTCGGGAGCAGTATATCTCTATAGCCTGCAAGAAATGCCTGAATAGACATTTCTTTTTTACCTTGTGGTTGCAGGGTGAGAATTTCGAGCCAGTCCTTATTAGTAGCAACAAAGAGGCGACTTTTTTCGATTATGAGTTTGCTTGGCGTGGCGGGCTTCATAGTGACGTACCTCGCACTCGTGATGGCGACAGGCAGGTCACCGAACCTTGTTTGGCTCTTTGGCCAGCTATGGTACGCGCGAATTTCACGTTCTAGTTGGCTGGCTGGCTTCGTCCAGTCGATGACGCCATCTGTTTTCTTGATTAGCTGGCAGTAGGTAGCATCAGTGTCAACTTGCGGAGTCGGGAGTAGTGAGCCGTCTAGGATACTGGGGAGCATCTCAAGAAGTTGTGCCTTGGCATGCTTACCGAGTAGGTCGTATAGCTCCACCTTCGACTCGGTACCCGTAAGAGGAATAGCGATTTGGTTATACACTGGACCGGCGTCCATTTCACGCGTGAGCTGCATGATGGAAATGCCTGTTTCGGTGTCACCATTTAGGATGGCTGTTTCGATAGGTGAAGGGCCACGGTATTTTGGCAGAAGTGACGGGTGGACATTGATAATACCTGGCGTGAAGAGTTGAATGATGGACTCTGGAATGATTTTTCCATAGGCGACTAGTACGCCGGCAACGTCATCGAGGACGCTGATGTCTTGGGCAATTTGTACGAGTTTTTGTGGTTGCCAGACGGCGATACCTGCTTCGCGGGCGACGGTCTTGACCAAGGGTCCGATTATCTTTTGTCCACGACCTTTTTTGCTATCCGGTTTGGTGACGACAGCACGAATATCATAGCCCTTATCAATAAGGGCTCGAAGGAAGAGGGCACTAAAATCCTCAGTTCCAAAGAACAGGATTGGCTTTGACATGCTCATGATAGTCGAGTGGTTGGAGCTCGCCTTTCTCATCGAGCGTATAAAAAGCGTCTTTTTGGTCACGAATATGATCGATAAAAACGATACCGTTTGTATGGTCGATTTCGTGCTGTAGAACACGCGCTAGGAAGTCGTTGGCCTTGAGACGAATTTCATTGCCATCAATGTCGAGTGCTTTAACGCGGATACGGCTCCAGCGAGGGACTTTACCATACACATGACTGACGCTTAGGCAGCCTTCGTAGTCATAGATTTGCTCGCCTTCGTACTTTACGATTTCTGGATTGATGAGTGTAGTGAAATGATTATTATTCTTATCGTCGAAGTCGTTACGTACAATCACGACACGCTCCATGCGGTCGATTTGTACTGCGGCGAGTGCGGCGCTGATTTCGTGAGGACGCGAATTTTCCCAATCAATCGCCGCGTCGGTCATATTCTGCGCAAGTTTGATGATGTATTCGTTGACATCACGAATGCGAGTTGATTTTTGCCGAAGATGTGGATTCGGCAAGGTGATAATATCTTCTTTTTTCATTATTTACCAGTATAACAGAATGCAACGCTCCGCCGTCGCTATAGTAATGACGCGGGATCGAGCTCATATTGCCAATGGGTTGGCGGAAGGAAATCAAGTAGATCCACCAATATCTGCCGCTTCTGCGCTTTGATGACAAGTTGCCAGCGATAGGTGTCTCGCACACGCTCGTAAAAGGCTGGAGTCGGGCCGAGAATGGTTATGTCGTCAGTTTTTGATTTCAAGAGTTGTGCGAATTTGCGAGCATTTGAGGCCGCAGTCGCTTCTGTCTTATATATGCATACGAGCTTGAGAAGATGGGTATAAGGAGGAAAGTGTGTGTGCTTGCGAAGGGCAAGAGTGCGTTCATAAAATTCCTGATAGTTTTGTGATATACCATCGATGACGGCGGGATGGGTCGGCTGGTAGCTCTGTACAATAACCTGTGTTGGGTGTTCGCTACGCCCTACTCGCCCGATAACCTGGGCAAGTAGTTGGAATGTACGTTCAGCGCTAGTGTAGTCGGGGAGCATAAGGCCGGCATCTGCTTGAATCACGCCGACAGTGCGAAGGTTTGGGAGATCGAGGCCTTTGGCGACGACCTGTGTGCCGATGATGAGATCGACGTCGCCACTGTAGAGCTCTGTGTATTTTTTATCGAGTGATTCGTCGGTCGTACTGTCGCCGTCGAAGCGAAGAATATTTTTATCAGGAAAAAGCTTTTTAAGCTCGCTTTCAATAAGCTTCGTACCGATACCTTTATGGATAACGCCGACATGGTGACAGGTGGGACAGCTTGTAGGAACCTTACTGGCCGTGCCGCATAAATGACAACGCAAAATGTGCTGATCGGCATGAAGCGTCAGGGGCACGTAACAGCGCGGACAACCTGCTTGCCAGCCACAGTTTTCGCACATGGTGGTACTCGCACTACCACGACGGTTATGAAATATGAGAGCTTGTTTGTCGTTGGCGAACGTTTCTTCCAGAGAACGCAAAAGAGAATCCGATATAAAACGATGCTTTTTAAAATTAGTCCGTTTCGTCATGTCGATGATATCGACAACTGGTTTGACCGTATTAGGGCGTGCCGATTGATTCATGGTGACAATGGGGCGGCCTGCTTGTTGGGCGAGAAGATAGTCGCTGACTGACGGTGTAGCACTACCCATGATTAGCCGGCTAGATAGGAGCGCAGTAAGTCTACTGGCGGCACGCAGGGCAGAGTAGCGCGGTGCCTGTTCTTGCTTGAAGCTTGGTTCGTGGCACTCATCAATAATAATAAGACCGGGATTTTTAATAGGCAGAAACAGTGCAGAGCGAGGGCCGATGATGACCAGGGGCGTATCACTAGTAAGGGCAGCTTGCCAGGATACATGACGTTGCGCTTCTGTCTGCTTGGAGTGGGCGACGATGATGTTAGTAAAGTGGTGCGAGAGTTCAGCCACGAGCTGAGAGGTGAGTGCGATTTCTGGAACGAGTATGATGACCGATTGTTTACGGTTGATCGTACGTTTGGCGAGCTCAATATAGACGGCTGTTTTACCTGAGCCGGTGATACCATGCAGAAGTCCAGAACCAGACGACATAGTATCGAAGATTTTAACAGCTCGCTGTTGATTTTCATTGAGTACAAAATTTGTTCGATCACGCTTATGGTAGGTGTTGTCATTATTAATCTTGCGACGCTTTTTAGTAAGACCGGTCGGCAAAACTGTCTGCAAGACAATGGCGAGGGGTGTGTGATAATACTCGGCCATCCAGCGACTTAGTGCAACAAGGTGAGCTGGAAGCGGTGGATATTCGAGACTATTTTGAATCTCCTTCGTTAAGTACGAGGGCTTACCTACTTCAGAGATGATGAGTCCAACAATATTCTTTTTGCCGACCTCTATATCCACAAGTTGGCCGATGGAATATTTTACAGTTGAAGCATAGGTGAAGCTGTCGCTGCCAGCGCGAATAATCTTCAATGGTGCCACCTCGTAGTACTGCATATTACTCATTATACGTGGTTCTTCTGCTACTATAAGAATATGTATTTTGAGTCACGTGCTCAAGCCGGACAAATGCTGGCGGGTAGACTTTTCGAGCAGTATCGGTACGAAGATTGTGCAGTCGTTGCGTTGAGTGACGGCGGGGTGTTGGTTGGTGAGCAGATTGCCTCTGTATTGCACTGTGTTCTGACGATGATTATCGTTGAGGATATTGAAGTACCAGGTGAAAGCACGAGTTTCGGTGGTGTGTCTCAGAGCGGTACCTTTACCTACAACAGTAACTTTAGTGAAGGTGAGATTGACGAATATACATCAGAATATCACGGATATCTTGATGACCAGAAACGAGAGAAATTCCAAAAAATCAATCGACTGCTAACTGATGGTGGAGTCATTGATAGTAACCTGCTTCGGGATCGCGTGATCATTCTTGCGTCAGATGGGATTGATGTGGGCACTGAGCTTGACGTTGCATTGCAGTTTCTCAAGCCGATTCGGACAAAGAAAATCATTGTAGCGACGCCTATTGCAACAGTACCAGCGGTCGACAAGCTGCACCTTGGAGCTGATGAACTCCATATCCTTGATGTGAAGCAGAATTTCCTTGGAATTAATCATTATTATCAAGACAATACGATGTTGACGCACGAAGAAATGATTCAAAAAATCAACCAAATGATTATGAACTGGCAGTAGTGCTGTAGTAAAAAAGGCAAAAATAAGGGTTGAGAAGCGTTGTAAGATTGTGCTACGATAGAAGGAACGGAAATGAAGGGCTAAATTAAAGGAGAGTATGTTAGACGTTTTTATTACATCGCGCGTACGCCGAAAGATTGTTGTGGTGTATGCCAAGTATCCTGATTTTCACACGCATGTACGTGGACTTGCTAAGCTTATCAAGGAGGACCCGGGCAATATTCAGCGTGAATTGAAGAAGCTTGAGAAGGTTGGCTTTTTGAAGAGTGAAAAACAGGGCAATACTAAAATCTACTCGACTAACAAGCAGTTTCCTATTTTCAAAGAACTCCAAGGAATTGTTATTAAATCACAGCAACACCAGTCGGCTCGCGGTAAGCGCTCAGCTGATGTTCAGCCGGTGTAGTGTCATGGAGGCGCTCGCATGAGCGATTCTTTATTTGAAGCTATTTTGACAGCTCGTGGCCTGGCGGGTAAAAAACGCAATGCCTTTTTGAATCCAAGCTATGATGCCAAGCATGATCCATTCCTGCTCCCAGATATGGATAAAGCGGTAAGTCGACTTGTTGTCGCACGCAAGCAACAAGAAAAAATTACCATTTATGGTGACTACGATATCGATGGCCTGACAGCAACAACAGTGCTACTTGATGCATTCGCGAGTTTCGGATTTGTGCATGTCGATGCGTTTATCCCGAGCCGCTTCGTAGAAGGGTATGGCCTTACAGTCGATGCAATCGAGCGAATCGCGGCGAAGGGTACTCAGCTTATTATTACTGTAGACTGCGGCAGCTTAAGTGAGAAAGAAGTCATGCGAGCAAAAGAGCTTGGTGTGGATGTTGTCGTGACCGATCATCATAACGTGGCATCTGTACAGCCACCAGCCATCGCAGTGATCAACCCCAAGCGTCTATTGCAAGATTACCCGGATGAATATGAAAATCTACTGCTTAAAGAAAATTCAAAGCAGCAAGGAAAGATTTATCCATTTCTCGATCTGGCTGGTGTCGGCGTAGCGTTCAAGTTGGTACAGGCACTGCAAACTGAACTCAATGCTTTACCCGAAGGCCAAGAGAAATGGCTGCTTGATCTCGTGGCGCTGGGCACGGTGTGTGATGTAGTGACATTGGTGGATGAAAACCGGGCGAATGTCTTTTGGGGACTAAAAGTCCTGAAGCGTACGCGTCGTCCGGGTCTTAGTGCGCTGATGGCGGTGAGTGATATAGGCCCAGAGAAGGTGAATGCCCGTAGTCTTGGCTTTGGTCTCGGGCCACGTATGAATGCCGCGGGACGTCTAGAAACTGCGCAGATCGCGCTTGATATGCTTGTAGCAAAAGATAACATGGAAGCACTCGAAAGAGCGCAGCATCTGAATGAACTGAACATTGTACGGCGTGCAGAACAGAATAGTATCCTAAAAAGTGCGCTTATTCAGGCGGAAAAGTATGTCACTGACCCAGTACTGGTTGTCAGTGCACCGGATTGGAATCACGGTATCATTGGTATCGTGGCGGCAAAACTGTTGGAGAAATATAGCAAGCCAGTATTTGTATTAGAAGAAATAGGTGAAGAGACGAAGGGCTCAGCACGAAGTTACGGTGAGTTTTCGGCGGCAGATGCGATTCGCGCTAGTGATGATCTCATCACGAAAGGTGGCGGACATAAGTTTGCTGCTGGTGTGACATTGCCGACGAAAAATATCGCAGCGTTTCGAAAGCGAGTGAATGACCTTTACCGAGATAAGGAGCTGAAGA
>JBPPME010000045.1:0-3548 GCA_051305895.1 Saccharimonadales bacterium (SeqCode) | reverse complement strand
CAAGGTCGCTTGTACGCGGTCAAACAAGCTCTTCGTGATAATTGGTGTATGTTTGCCCTCATGCACTTCGCCAGCATACCGAAAATGCCCATAATACAGCGGATTAGTCAGCATTTTCTTGATTCGGTCTTCTTTTTGAAGCGACCGCCTAGCTGGGAACATCAAAGCCAAAGGCGGCAAGCTCATCGCCCCAGCAAGCAAGCTCGGCCGCAAGATGGGCATGGAGTTGATGGGGACTTGACACACCGCCCTCACCGCAACTCAGGGCTAGAGGCTGCGGAGCTCGCGCACCGGCGGAGGGCCAGGCGTCTAGCTTGGCCGCCAGTCACCACCCTCTGCGTGCTGGCGGAGTTGGCTCTCCATCTCAGCCTTGAGCTCCCCAAGCTTCGACCAGAGCATCTAGTCGGCTTGCGTCATCTTTCCGGAAGGCGCCTTGCTCTGTAGCTCGGTCATGCGGCCTTCGTGTTCTGCCGGGCGGTGCCCTCCATGAGCTAAGGCGCACCTCGCTCGATGGATGCAGGCGACCAATATCTTCAACACTGTTGTCATGGGTGGCAATCTCGCTATTAAGAGCAGCAGTATGACCCAGACAGTGACATCCCCAAGGTCTGAGCTCTTCGACAGGCTCGCAGAACTCAGTCTGTCTGACGACCTCAATGATGAGTTACGCGACGCACTCCAGGGGCTGACCGCAACTCGGGTGAAGCGACCGCTACCGAGCCTGAGAGTCGGGTCCGGGCGTGGCTCGGCAAAGTCTCACCTAGACGTCGGTTCCGCCTGTGCCACCACCGGCAGCAAAGCTGCCAAGAACGAAGTTGATAATGGCGTATGAGAGTAAGGCGATAATAATTCCAACAATCGCGTAGAGGATGGTATTTTTTGCAGCGGTAACGTTGGCGGAGTTGCCACCTGATATAACGTAACGCAGGCCGCCGATGATGATCATGATGACCGAAATAGCGCCGAGGACATAGAGTAACACATTGGTGATCGTGCGGAAGATACCGCCATCACCGAACAGATCGGAGGTCTGATCGGTACCGCGGGCAGCATTAGCACCATCCTGGACTGTAGCGTCAAAGGCGCTGACTGCTGGTGCAATGACGATAGTTACCGCCATCGCAAGCGAGAGAACTGCCGGGATGATTGTTTTGAAAACATTTTTTATCATAATTTCTCCGAAATGTCTAAATTTATCTATCTTTACTATAGCAAATCACTACAAAAAGTCTACTCCCTGCCTCTGTTCTGTGATACAATCTTTCGAGTAAGGAGGAGTACCCAAGTGGCTGAAGGGGACGGTTTGCTAAATCGTTAGTCCGGAGAAATCTGGAGCGGGAGTTCGAATCTCCCCTCCTCCGCCAGATACTGAAGAATTGATAAGGGTCTTCTTCATTTCCCCTTCCCCATCCTGTTCATGCTATACTAACATCAAATGGAACCTGAGCAGCAACAGATACCAGATGCCAGTGAGATGCCTCAAGAGACGCCTCTTGAGTTAGTGCCCGCGACTATGGAGGAGGAGCCGGTAGAGTTGCCAGAAATCGAGCCTGTACAGTGGCAGGCACCGGAGTACCTTCAACATGACAAATCCCCACTCTGGTATGTGGTCTTCGCACTGGTAGTGATTGCCTTGATGGCCGGAGCGGTCTTTGTTCAGGCTTGGACATTCGTCGTGCTGATCCCGATAATGGCGATTGCTTTGCTTGTCTATTCGCATCGTCCACCTCATGAATTTCAATATTCAGTAGGTGAACACGGTATTCATATCAATGATCAGTTACATCCAGTTAGTGAATTTAAGGCTTTCGGTGTTATGCAGGAGCATGGCACGAATGTGCTTGTCTTAATTCCAGTCAAACGGTTTAATCCGAGTCTTGCTGTTTACTTTCCTGTGGAAGTAGGTGAAGCCCTCGTGGACACACTCGGTGCCTATGTCCCAATGCAAGATGTTCATCCTGATTTATTTGACCGCATTGTCAGCAAACTTCGTATCTAGCCTTGTCCAAATTACCCCTGTTATGATACAATTACCCTTGTTCCTGATGACCACCCTAGTGGCGGTAAAGTGGAAAGCACCTTCTAGTTACACTGCACCCAGACATGTTTCTAGGAAGATGTCTGGGTGTATATGCACCCGTAGCTCAGCTGGATAGAGCGTCGGCTTGCGGAGCCGAAGGCCATAGGTTCAAATCCTGTCGGGTGTACCAAATTAAAACGACTAGTAACTATTAGTCGTTTTAATTTGGTCTATCAAAACCCCTCACTGTAAAGTGGGGGGTTCATGGTACACTGATGGCATAATGAAGCAACGCCCATCACAACCTTTTACAGCGGTCGCTTGGAATATTCTCTACCATACGAAAAACGACCCGAATGTACCCTCTCAGGCAGGACGACTTGAGAACGTTTTCAATGCCGACGGTGAAGTGGCAACTAGTGGCATTATTAACACTCTTGAGACTCGTTTTCCTGAAGGAATTGACATTGGTGTGCTCATGGAAGTTGAAGGTAACCATGGACAACAGATATCAGAAACACTTGGCTATGGGTCTGGTGCATGGGGGCAACATTCACGTAAAGGCGAATACATTGGTATGTTTGGGCGTATGGTAGATCCCGATAAGGTAACCTTTCATGATATCGGTTATAGGAAAAAAGCAGTCATGACAAAGATCAGTGGGGTCGCCTTTGTCGGTGTTCATATGAAGCGTCCACACAATCTGCAGCATCTCAGGGAGCAAAACGAGCAAGCCGATGCACTAGCGGCGCTCATAGAGGGTGAAGAAAAAGTAGTGGTTATGATGGACGCCAATAGTTTTCCTTGGCAGTATCCACGTAGGCTTCTCGGTCGCCATGGGTTGCGATCAGTGTATACTCAGACTGGACAGCATCCACCAGCGTTTCCTGCGGATACATACCGGTATACGATACCGGAGTTTGAATACTGGACAACGCGCATCTTGGGGCGACACTTCACCATTGACGATATCCAGACAAAGGGAATATCCATCTTTGATGCTGGTTCGCACGAAGGGTTGAGTGACCACAGAATACTCTACACTCGTGGTCGACTCGACTAATCTTCTCTGTTAAAATAGGCCAAGCAACCACCATGGAGAGGTGCAGGAGTGGTTGAACTGGCCGCTCTCGAAAAGCGGTATAGCGCAAGCTATCGAGGGTTCGAATCCCTCCCTCTCCGCCATGACAAGCTTACTCAAACACTGAGAGGGTAACACTATAAGTTGTTTCTGGATGCGTAGCGCCACTTCCCTACTAGACTACCAGTACACGGCGTACGTACATACGTCAATATCAATGTGACGGCAATCAACAACTAACCGAGTATCGTGACTTGCTGAACCTATGCTCAATAATCACTATTGAATCACTATTGACATAAATCCCTTATCATGCGGAAATGGTAGGAGAATAAATTATACATTTTTAGGGTGCAGAGTTGAGCGTGTGCACGATAATTTCTAAATGAGTCTTTACACTAAACTGCGAAATCTGATTGAATCTGGCGATATCGACACCATTACGGT
>JBPPME010000053.1:0-2481 GCA_051305895.1 Saccharimonadales bacterium (SeqCode) | reverse complement strand
TTTTAAAAAACTCGATCAGCCACAAATCAAGTTCGGTTATTTTCATTTTTTGTTTTTTCATCTTTAACTAATTGTACCGTTTACAGTCTTATTCGTCTAACTTAAATGTCTGACGCTCTCTGAGACAAGTTCCGCTAATGGCTGCTCCGAAGCTTCTTCAAAGTGTAGACCATCCTCACCCGCTCTTGATACTGTGGCTGCGTCGAGAAATTCTACACCTTTTTGCGAGGCAACTTCATTGATCGCTTCAGAAAGCTGTTTGGATTCTCTCATCGACTCCTCGTCGTAGTATCCAGTATAGAACTCGGCAAAGCGAGGTGCTTGGTCGTTAATCTCGATCGGACTAATCAGAATAACCTTCGGTTCCTCGCCCGTCTTCGTTGCTCCGTACTGACGAACATCATCGACTAGTCCACCGAGTGCAGTCGCCACATCTTGGGCTGAACGCCCGTACTGAGTCTTTAAATCGTTCGTACCAAGCATGATTATAACGATATCTATCGGGTTATGGCTATGCAGCGCTGGTGCAAGATAGGTCTTGCCATTTCGTCCGGGTTTTTTATCATACTCCAAATCCGTGGTACGGCTTCCAAGCCCCTCTTCTATGACGCTGTAGCCGTCGCCAAGTAATTGCTGCAGCAGTCCTGTCCAACGTATATTTACCTCATATCGACCAGTTTTGTCTGGCTTTTGACCATACGTGTTCGAGTCGCCGTAGCAAAGAACAGTGATTGCCTGCGGATTGGTATTCATACACCAATGATAACAGAAGGTTTATCGAGTTTTTGCTGGCAGACCGTTGCCATTCACATTGTGCTGTACCCACGAAACACAGTCACCTTGGTTTTTAAACGCTAGACCATCGTAGATCTTCCAGCCATTCTTTTTACATTGATCGGCAGTTGATGGTGATGGGAATTCTACACTCACTTGGAATGCTGGTAAGTATCCGCCCCAGCATCCAGCGTCAAGTCGAAATGTTCCAACACCTAATCCGCCGTCACAATATGCGCCTGCCCATACTGAATTCAGATAGGCGTCATCCTCGGTTGGCAGAGCCGAACCAACATTCACTACTGATGATGTTCCGACATTTAGTGAATCATATGGACAACCAGCAGGGGTTCCATAGCAAGCTGTGTCAGTTCCGAGTGGATCAGCGCCATAATTTGACGTGTTATAGGCGACACCGATGATCGCATTGTCAGGCAGTGTTACACCCGCGAAGTCAAAACTTATGTTGAACGCATAGCCGTTTTGACAACTGTCATTTTCTTCGTCATACCACTGAGTTGCGTTGCCGCATCCGCCAGCTGATGGGCGATACGGCATCGAAAAGGTCTCGGTTGACGAGGCGACTAGGCTGCCGGCCGAATCATCTGGATTGACGTTGTAGATGTTCAGGGTTACTGGATGGCTAAACGATGTACCAGGTGTTGTTACACACCCTGACGTCCAGCTTCCAGATTCACACGCCCAGCTGTTCATCATCACAGTGACGGTTGGGTTAGATCGCTCTGATCCGTCGAAGCTAACTTGTCCACCAAATTCTGATGTCGAGGTTGCTGCATACCCCACACTTGGCGTATTTACTGGGTACGGATCTGGGATGCTGTCATATATTATATTTGAGAGTGCGCTGGCCGTGTTTGATTGAGTGGGTAGCAGTAGTGCAAACGAGCCTACTACTAACGCGATGGCTGCGGTGATTTTTGTTACTTTTGATATTATTTTCGTTGTGTTTGAACGAACCTTATACCTATACGTAAGCATATCTTCCTCCACGCTTAGTTGTATCCTGATTATAGCAGAAAACAAAAAAAACGGGCGAAACTTAGCTGTTCAGGTGATTACAACAGGTATTCATACACCAAGTTCTTGCTTGGCAGCAGAGAAATGGTTGACGGCTTTCAGTAAAGGTATTGCCTGGTGACCCAAATCAGTAAGACGATACGCGACATCGGCACTAGACGTTTCAATTCTTGTAATTAATTCACTTTGTTGCATGTCTTTTAGTCGTCTTGTTAACGTCGCTGTATTGACCGCATTCAACCGGTTTTCGATTTCACTAAAGCGAAGCGTATTACCTTCTGATAATTCATCGATAATTCGTAGAGTCCAGTAATCACTCAGAATCTTGAGACTCAAGAGACATATTGGCTGCTTTGTGTTAAGAGTTGTCATAAAATACTTGCTTTAAAGATTAAAGTACTTTATAGTTGAAAGTACTTTATAAATCATACCACTAATTCACAGGAGGGTCAAGTTGAACATAACTATTATTGGTAGCGGCAATATGGCAAAAGGCATCGCAACACGTCTTATAAGAGGGGGCTACGGCGTGGTCTTTCACGCTAAAGACAAAACGAAAGGCACTGTTGTAGTTGAGCAATTGAAAGAATTTAATACTACTGCGTCAGTTAGTGTAGTAGATGTAGGTAGCCCAACTGACGACATCATCATTCTTGCTACTCCATATAT
>JBPPME010000009.1:0-2121 GCA_051305895.1 Saccharimonadales bacterium (SeqCode) | reverse complement strand
CTCACCTGGCGTGACCGTACCTGGTACTTGCTTACCGATAGATACACTCCAGTCCTCACCTTCTACCTGACACCAGTAGTTCTGGATAGGTTTAGCATCTGGAAAGTTAGGAGTCCATGGGTCTCCAAGTGGGTCTGCTGTTAGTACTTTGTAAAACTGTGACATTATTTATTCTCCCTTTTAATTTCATCTATTAGTGCTTCAGCTATATCAAGCATTGCCTTTGGGTCGTCTTTAGCTACATCCATTATCGTGTGCATGATGTGTTCAGCCATATCGGTTAGTGCTTTACCCATTGCTATCTGCATCTGTGGTCGAGCAACACCAGTCGCTATGGTGTGTGTTCCATTAGGTAGTCCGTTCTCATCTTCCTTCATCACTATCATCACGATGCTTTCACCGTTCCACTCATCAAGTGCTTCTTGAATAGCATCCTGCATCTCAGGTAGCATTTTCTTGCGTTCCCTCATCATGCCTTCGTAGCCACCCTTAAACATTTCTGAGCGTTGTTTGTGATTATGAGTGTGATTGTCGTTGTCGCTGTTAAACTTAGCTTTCATTTATTGTTCTCCCATTAGTTTCTTATATGAGTCAGGATATTCTGACTTTAGTTTCTCCATCATTGCACTAGGTGACAGGTCGTTCCAGTCCTTGTATGAGTGGTACGCCTTGACCTTGTGGAAGGGTAAGAACCCTTCAAGTGGTGGTAGTTGTTTCAGTGCGAAGCAAGCTTCGATGTCATCTATCTCTCTATCAATCTCTGCCTTGTAGTCGTTAGGGTTGATTGAGAAGCTACATAACCTGTAGTCATCTGCATTAAAGTAATGCAAGAAGGCTTGGTGTATGTCTGCTCCGAGACAGTAGTAGGCTAGCTGTAACTCGTGGTGGTAGTAAGGTTCTGGTACTGCTACTTCACCTCTCTTCTCAGCTGCTGACTTGGTTCTACCAGTGGCTGCAACTTTATCGTATGCCATCTTAGTTGAACTCTTAATCTCGTGATAGATTTCTCCACTGTCAATTATCTGTGCAAGGTCGATGAAGCCTACTCCACCTCTGTAGCCACCTTATTTCTGAAGGACGAACTCACCCTGTAGGATAGCTCCGTCTACTCCCTTGACCTTCTTACCTGGCTCAACATCATGTGGGTCGATGTCGGTTAAGAACCTGATGGCTCTGTCTTCAACGTCATTACCTCGCATGAACTTACCTAGTAGGTATGGGTCTAGCTCATCAGGTACACCGATTAGGTCTAGCACTGCCCATAGGGTAGGCTTACCTAACTTGCCACCTGATATCTTACCTGACCGTTTACGACTAGCCTTCTGCTCATCGTTGTTCTTCTTTAACTTCTCTGCTATCTTGTCACCGAACTCGAATATCTGTCGTGGTGTAGCTCTGTCTTCTACTTCTCTCATTGGTACTGACATTATGCTGTCTTCTTTCTTAATTTAATATCTTTGTTGACTGCATCTGCTAGACTCTCTGCTTCTGTTCGTAGCTCTTCTGATGCTTCGAGTAGCTCTTTAAGTAAGTAACGGTACTTTATCCTGAACACGTTGCTTTGGTAGTTCCTGTATAGGAGTAGCCATATCACTATCACTAGTAACATTGCTGATATGTTCAGCGTTACTATGTGTAGGATAAATAATGGTAGCCATATCGCTAGCTCTACGAATAGCCATTTCCTTAATTTTCTTAGCTCTTGCTTTTCTTCCATTTAATTTCCTTCTTATTAGTTTACTTGTCGCTATTAGTATCAGTACTCCGAAGGAGACTTGCAGTATCCCCTCAGGATGGATAACAACTTGAGTTGCTACCCTGTTTATCCACCCATCCATTACTAGAAGGGTTGCTTAGGTACTGGCTTATCAGGTAGAGTTGCCAGCCCTGCAAGCTGGGCATCTCCCACTGTTAGCACTCGTCCGTGCTGTCCTTCTTCATCGTTGCCGAAGATGCGTTCATCTCTGGCATCTGCGTTTGCTTCGATAGCGTAATACATACCGAAGATATCTTCGATAGTTACACCTCTTTCGTGCAGCTCGTTGACCATCCACTCAACGGCTACGGTTGGTCTACCCATTTACATTTTCCTTTCTTGTCTAATTACATTTATACTTAAAC
>JBPPME010000073.1:0-16945 GCA_051305895.1 Saccharimonadales bacterium (SeqCode) | reverse complement strand
GCTTGGGGCTCAAAGAAATTCCCATTCAAACATCTGTTTTACTGCGGTGCCTGTGGCTCACGGCTAACGGTCGAGGAGCACTACAAAAAACTCAAAGATGGCACTCGAAATAGGCATGTTTACTATAGATGCACCAAATCAACCAAAGATCCCGATTGCAAAGAGCGTTCAATAACGGCGAATATGATAACCGAGCAAATACTAGCAATGGTAGACGCAGGCGAGCTTGATGATATCGAGCCTTCCGAACAACTATTCAAGAAAGTTGAACAGTACAAGCGGGTGACGAGCCAACTCATCAAAGACCATGGCATAGAATCAAGTGAACGGGCTCACTTCAAGAATTATGCGAGCTACACCTTGCGACAAGGCTCACTGAGCGAACAAGACGGATTTATCAGAGGGTTAAATATACCACTGTTCGTAAAAGATAGGAAAATATACCGAAGATACACTGATTAATTGAAGGTATCAAAAAGAGCCGGTGATCCGGCTCTTTTCTTTGATATCTCTCTCCTGGCGATGCAAAAGCAGAATTAGGGACATAGGTCTCAAATTCTGCTGTCGCATCTGGCAGGGGCTCCAGGATGATTATAGAACCTATTGTGGCATAGCTACCATTTCTAGGGCGGATAGCAGGCGAGCGACATGATAATACTTGCATGTTAAAATGGTATATATGCCAATAAAACACGCACAAATTGAATCGGTTGCTAAGGTTCTCATTATTGATCGCCAGAACCGAGGATTGGTTTTAATTTTAGGTAAACACCTTAAACACACAGAGAAGTCTTATCTACCCGATCTTCCCGGTGGAATAGTAGACCCGGGAGAATCGGAACTGAGTGCTGTTGTTCGTGAGGTCCATGAAGAGTGTGGTATTACCCTTGATCCAATAAGCATTCAACTTACTTATAGTGAAACGGCTTATTATGAGAAGGAGAACAAATCCGTAACCAAGCTGCTATATATTGCTTATGTAGACGAATCGCCTTCTATAGCACTTAGTTGGGAGCACAGTGATTACAAATGGATAGCTGTACAAGAACTCCACACTGTTGATTTGCGTCCGTTTTTCAATGACGCTATAAGATACTCAAGCGTAAATAACTTGATTAAGCTTCGATAATTTTACGGATTTTTTGCCACAAGTCATCGTAATAAGCCTGTGTGTAGTGGACGGGATGTAAGCCCCAAGGGTGATTTGGAGAGGCAACAAATAAATCACTGGTGTGCGATATTTGTCGCGCATCAAGCTTACTGATGGCTACCTCATCCAGTGAATTCCAACATTCATTCTTCCGCCGTAGACGCTCGATATTTGTAAACTCACACTCTACATTATTCTCATCTATGTGAGTGGTTGAGAATCGAGCCGAATTAATAATTAGCTCTGTTTTTGGTGAGTCGCTATTTAATCGATCTTTGAGCATCCTTAATGATTTAATGGCAAGTTTATGGAAACTCAAAAAACGCTTAACCAAACCGGTGAAAGTAAGCAAACTAACAGAGGTGTAATAAACAAAAAAGACCTCGAAAATGAGATCTTTCCTGTTTGGCAGGGGAGACGGGATTCGAACGACAAGTGTAATAACCTCCTTATTTCAAGGTTTGTCGTATGTTAGCTTGGGTTGGAGGTGTTTACAAGTTAATTCTTTGATTGCTTCATTTGTTTCTTTACAGAGGCTATAGACATAAAAGCTATAACTGAGACGACAGCGACTGCCAAGAGTATATATGTAGCAACGAAAATGTCGTATGCGTTCGCGAGCCCAGTAATAAGAAGGCTCCCAGGGATTAAGATTATACGTGCAAGCGTACTAATAACGGACGAAGATCCTGCACGCAAACGGGACGGAAGCTCGTCATGCATCTTCTTTGCAAGAATCACTCCGATTGCTATAAGACAAATTGCCATAACGAATTGTGCAATAAGAACCAGGGCGTAATGGCGACTCACAATAAGTAACACGATCATCCCAACAAGAACGAGCATCAAACTAATAATTGCCGATTTTGATTTAATATGAGCAGCAAGTAAGCCGCCTGTTGTCCAGCTCGAAAATACAGCCGCACTGAATATGCCATAAAGTGCAATCGGTGCTGCAGTAGCGATAAACCATAGCTGACTCAATTCAAAGATGGTTTCCTGCAAGACGAAGAATCCCACGGTTGCAATGACAATCGGTAGGAGGACTGGGTTGCGAAGTACGGCCGCAAAGGTTTGGCGAATATGTTTGAATACCGGCTCAGCAACCTCCGCTTTATGAAGTTGCGGTTCTTTAAATTTCCATAAGAAAATAAGGGCCGCAGCAATAAGTGGTATAGAAAAGATATACGTATCTCGAATGTCGATCATACTGGCTATCAGACCACCCGCAAGCGCGCCAATAACGAATGAAGCACCCTCAAAAGCCCTAAACCGCCCAAGGTACTTCTCGAACTTTTTACTATCACCGTGCTCTTCTATAATCGTATCGTAGATAACTGAGTCGTATGTACCAGAATAAAGCGCTGCATAGATACCCCAAAATACGGTACTTAGAATGTATACTGGTTCGCTAAAACTGAGTGCACCTAAAATCCCACTAATGATGAGGGCGAGACAGCCCAGGATCATTACTCCTTTACGACTCCAACGATCCGCCAGGATTCCCGAGGGTGTTTCCACCGCAAGCATCACAATACTCATAATCGCGACCATCACGCCAATTGTGGCGGTATTGAACCCAATACCTAGCATGAAGATTTTCTCAATTGCGTACCAAAATGGAATGCCTTGAAGCACTGCAGCGATATACAGAGGCATTAAACGACGCGTCATCGGTGAAAACTTGATTTTTGCCATTAGTGCTATTCTAGCAGACAAGCGCTAAAGACATTACTTCTTAGATACAAATATAGCAAGTGGGATTCGAACAAGATTACCCCTGTTGACGATTTTTGACCACAAACAAAACAAGCACCAAAAAGGGCTTGCTTTTCTATCACAGAGACCATTCCGACAGATTGAAGGATGTGGGTCACATTTTCTGCTGTCGCATCTGGCTGAGCTTGTGGGTCTGGCACAATGCTAGTCCGTACATTGACTTCAAATTCCAGTGACTTAACGCAAATCAAAGTATTCATGGTAAATCTGCCGACGCCTGATGCCAGCTTTTGTGAACTGATTTTGAAATGAGGTAACCATTTTTTCTGGACCGCACATAAAGACAGATAGTTCGCGCGGATCGCTGTCAGCACTCGCAAGGATCTGTTCAGTTGTAAGATGACCGTCGACACTGGAGTCGACAATATGTACATGCAATGATGGGTACTGATGAGCAATTGCTTGTATTTCGTCACCGAACGGTGCTTGTCCGATAACTGTATAAAAGAGGTCCACGTGTTTTGGAAGTCCGATGGCATCTATCGAACGAAGCCAACTCAAAAAAGGCGCAATACCAACACCGCCTGCAACCCAAACTTGTGCTTCGGTCCCCCGGCGATGGTCAAACCGCCCGTGTGCAGCGCCAATGACAGCAGGCATGCCAGGCTCAATCAGTTGATGTATATTAGAAGTAAAATCACCTAGTTCTTTCACGGTTACTCGTATGTTTTGTTCGCTCGGAGCGCTTGAGATAGTAAATGGATGCCGATGCCAGCCGTCCTTGCCTTCGAGATAGAGCAACGCAAACTGACCAGGCACGAAGGCCAACCGTCGGCCAAGCGGACGGAGTGTAATCTCATTCATGCCACCAGCAATTGGCTTGATTGATTCAACTTGGTAGTCATGATTTGGTACGAAATATCGTGATAGTAGCTCGCGGTATGCGTAAAAACCAAGTCCGATTCCACCGATAGCAACGTAGCTCCAACGTAGAACCGGCGAACTAAAAGCGTTTCCATCCAGCAAGCCATGCAAAAACCCTATAGCCAGAAATATACCTGTCGTGCGATGAAAAGATCGCCATCGTTCATAGCCGCCAAAACGTTTTTTTACCGCAGCAGCAATCTGAGCGACCGCCTGAACATTGCCTACGTCTTTGATGAAGGCATGAAAAAATGAAGGCGTCAACATTCGCCAACGTGGCAAGATTGCCCAAACCACCAAGAAGACTAGCCCTACCGTCCCAAGATTGGCAAGCGCATCACCTAGCTCTGAAGCATTGGGGTTGGACGCTAACTCAGCATGCGGCAGCAAGAGAAGGACGCCCGCAATCATGACGCTTCGATGCCAAATAGCTGCCCTATCGATACCGCCAAACCATGGCTCTACCAACGGAAGCGTACTGACCAGCACAAGGCCGATTGACATCAGCAATACCGCGACAGCGCCTAGCATTTGTCCAATATAGCTACCGATTGGTATGTCGCTTGGTAGCACGACTATCCACAGGATTATCAGCGCCAAAACGAGTACAAAAATCGATAAAGGCCCCAGCAAGCGCGGCGCAATCCATAGCGGAGAGTGATTTATTTCCTCATTTTTCGTGTGAGTCATATATGTTTACGATGTATGTCGATTCGTTACTTATTATACAGCACTTGGCGGACGGGCGATTCGATCGTTAGGAGCGATGTGAAGTGTCGCAGCAAAGAATAGCGTTCATTAATAACCATAGTTTTTGTAAGCGTCGAATCGGATATTGGCCTCTGGAGCTCCAAGCGCCAAAAGACCAGTTTGGACACTTTCGATATAGCCTGGAGGCCCAGATATACAAAATTGAGTACGTGCGTCACCATTTGCACACGCAAAGATAGCTTCCGGTGTGATTTGTTGGGGTGAAATAATTATTTGCTTTGACACGAACGGAAAAGCTTCAAATAGGCTGTTGTAGACTGCATCGTCGAGTGATCGTAATCCATACAGTAAGCTAATGTGGCGTGTAGTGCCACTATTCATAACGGATGTAAGGATACTGATTGTCGAGGCGATACCGATACCCGCACAGGCAAATACAAGTGGCACGTCCGGATCCTCTGGCAGCACAACGGCACCACGTGGCTCGTCGATTGACATGGCATCTCCTGGCTGTAATTCAGTGAGGTGTTGCTTAAAAACACTATGTGGGTCGGTAATCCGTGTCATGAATGAGACCGACGTATCGTTTGGCTGCGAAATTAAAGTAAATGTACGGTGCTGTTTGCCGTTTGGGTCGGCAATCTCAAACGGAAAACGAAACCGTGTGTATTGCCCGGCTATAAATTGCACGGGCGTAGACGCTTGAAATGTATAACGCCAGATTGTCTCATTGAGCTGCTCGCGCGAAATAAAGTGGAGATTATACATGGATTAGTCGTCGAGGTTAGTGATACCGTCGAAATGGTCTTCCTCTTCGTCGGCCTTTTTTGGCTGCACAGTATCGCGCAAGTGTTGCGGGCCTGAATAAATCGTGTAGAGCTTGACAGCTTCGTCGCCAGTATTGATGATGTTATGCCAAGTGCCGGCTGGAACCATAACGACTGACCCATCGGTTAGGTCGTATTCTTGCTCACCATTGTTTACGATAGCTTTTGCACTACCGCGTTCGATTCGGATAAACTGATCGATGCCGTGAATCTCATTGCCAATCTCGACACCAGGCTCAAGGCTCATATAGACAAGCTGCGCATGATTAAAGGTAGTAACAACTCGTCGGTAATCGGTGTTATCGAGAACTTCTTGCTCAATATTGGTAGTAAATACTTTCCTCATTATATTGGTATCTCCTTTGCTAGATTATATCTCTAGTATATACCTGCATGCGAGAGTCTGGTATGCTACGCGCAACCGGTACAGGTCATTAGAAATAGCGCCAAGTAACGTTATCTTTTATGGCTGGGGCTCAGGGACGGGAATATAACTTTTACAGATGAGCTAGATTTTGACCCGGCTGAACTAGATATTGTCTATGAAGATCCTGAGGAGCTTTCAAAATGATGATCATCCCCATTATCTTATTGACTAGTGTCGTAATGATATATTGCGGGGATCATTTCACGAGATCATCAAAAAGCCATGCTGCGTAAAGTGGAATAGTAGTAAGTCCGTCATTGTGCTCCACTGGCTTCATGGAAAAACGTATTGCTAATTCCGGCTTGTACTTATCTCTGTAGACACGCAAGCTTTTGGCTTTCACGTTCTCACCACTCTTCACTTCAATCGGCACAATCTTTCCAGCCAGCTGTATTACAAAGTCTACTTCGCTCCGTGCGCCAGATGTCCAGTAATATAATGTACGTCCGGCAAGCTGCTGGAGTACAAACTGCTCGGCAAACAGCCCACCGAATTGGCCAAAGATATCGTCTGAGCCAACGAGGTCACAAGAAGACAACCCGGCGAGTACCCGTAAGAGCCCAACGTCAAGCAAGTAGAGCTTAAATGACTGAATATCTTTGTAGGCGGCGAGTGGCAGCTCGTCACCACGACTGACGGCATGGACTTTTCGTACCAGTCCTGCATCAACGAGCCACCCAATAGACAGTTCATACTCCCGTGCTCGTGCACCCGGTTTGGCAACGCCATAGACAAAGCGTCGTGACTCTTTGGCAAACTGCGACGGAATGCTCTGCCAGATATGACGAATACGCTCGGATTGTGTTGGATCAGTGTACTTACTAAAATCATTGCCGTATGAGTTTAGTATATTTTGAAGAACGGCATCGACGCGATGCGTGTCTTTAGTATCGAGCCACTCAAGTACCGCCTCTGGCATACCGCCTACCACAAGGTACTGGCGGAATATATCGGTGAATTCGTCCAAGAAACCGGTGTTCTTTTCAACATCTTGCCTGGTATAGGTAATCCTTCCTTCTAACCCATTTGCGACAGCGAACTCCTCAAGACTAAGGGGTTCAAGCCGTAAAAAATCCACCTTGCCAACCGGAAATGACGTCCCGCTGTGTAGCGATACGCCGAGTAAGCTTCCGGCCGCTACCACATGGTACTCCGAGGCATCCTCGGCAAAGTATTTCAATGATGCCAGTGCGCGCGGGAGTTCTTGAATCTCATCAAAGATAATCAGGGTCGTCTTTGGCTCTATTGCCACGGAGTATTTGATAGCCAGAAAGTCGATGATGCGCTTAGGTTCGATTGCTCCGGAAAAAAGCTCTGCGATGTCTGGATCAAGGCGATCAAAATTCACGTACACGGTCGTTCGGTAGTGTTCTTTGCCGAATGCTTGCAAAAGGTACGTCTTACCAACCTGACGAGCACCTTCAAGAATGAGTGGCTTACGCTTAGTGCTCTTTTGCCACTCGGTGAGTTGCTGCATGAGTTTTCTTTTCATAGCGACCACGACTCCTTCATGCTTAAGTTTAACACATTATTCAAAGGAATAATAGTGGTATATTACACATTATTCAAAGGAATATGGTCTATACGTCATGCATTCTATAAAGGAAAGATATCCGACGATGTTACTTTTAAGGCTTTGGCAATTCGCTGAAGTGATAGCCAATAAAACGTTAAAAACGAGGGAAATCCTCGGGAGGTAAGAAATGCGTGATATAACCATCAACAACGAAGAAAGTCAAAACAAAAATCAAAAAACGACCCCTGTTACAGAGTCGTTAGTTGAGTTCGCGCAATCCGATGCATCTCTTCCTGGCGGTGTTTTTCAAATTTGGCTGGGGATGAGGGATTCGAACCCCCGAATGCTGGTACCAGAAACCAGTGCCTTACCACTTGGCGAATCCCCAATACTTCTAGACTTCAAAAATTATACGTTATTTCATATTTTTTCTCAAGTGCTGATGTAGATGATAACTGTCAATGTAGACATGTGCGAAGTAAGCCATCACGCCGGCAAAAAATAACGTGACAGGCAGCAACAGCCATATACCACCGAATACCGATATTTCAGCACCAAGCAGGCCTGTGTCGACGCCATCTAGCTCGTACGTGCTCTTGAGGGCGGATACTCCCCAATACACTGCCACCCCGAGAAGCAAGAACGCACTGAGAAAGCGCATAGCGGTCGAAAGCTTCATACCGAGAAGGAATGGTAAGGCAAAGACTTCTGCCACGACGATAAGCGCTGCGAGAGTTGCTCCGCTATTGAGTGTTATCCCCCAAAATTGTGCCAGAGTTACATAAAAATCTTCAAATCCAAAGAGTTGCGCCAAAGTCACGATAAGTAACGATATTGCAATAATTAGTCCGATATTGCGAGTAGTTTTTGTCTCATATAAAGGATAGTGCGCCTCGACTCGTTTCATACAGCCAGTATACTCTGCGCAGGATGAAAAAACGAATGTTGTATTTTTCGTTAATTCGCTTGCGATTACGGTGTAACCAGGTACAATAAAATCTAGCGAACGTTACAAAAACAAACACCAAGTTAAAAAAGTAGCCTCGCTCTACGATATCCACCACAACTCGTAAAGAGCCCTCGTTTGGGGGCTCTTATCCGTTTTGAGGACTTTAACGCTTATTGCTCTGCTTTGAACGAATTAGCTTGGCGCCATTTTTCTATCTCGCCATGATGACCGCTCAGTAGCACGTCGGGTACCTTCATGCCACGGAAATCCTCGGGACGTGTGTACTGCGGGAACTCCAGTGTCTCGCCATCCGAAAAGCTTTCGATCTCCGTGCTATTCTCGCCACCGAGGACACCAGGGATTAGGCGAACGACACTATCGACGATTGTCATTGCTGGCAGCTCGCCGCCTGTCAGCACATAATCACCGACCCTCAGCTGCGCGTCGACCAATGTCGTAATGCGTTCGTCGTAGCCTTCGTAGCGACCACAGATGAATATATATCCATGACGTGCATCGGAATACTCCTGAGCCATTGCCTGCCTCCAGCGCTCACCACGTGGTGTCATGAGCAATACTTTTGCAGTCGGGTCACTCTCCTTCGCCTGCGCTACTGCTGTAAAGAGCGGCTCTGGCTTAAGAAGCATGCCATCACCACCACCATATGGAGTATCATCAACTTGTTGGCGCGAACCAAGTCCAAAGTCGCGCAAGTTAATCGTCGAGAGCTCCACGATCTCATCTTTCTGTGCCTTCCACATCATGCTACTTTCAAAAAATCCGGTGAACATTTCAGGAAACAGCGTGATTACTTGAAATTTTCTCATCTTTACTTAGTGTACATGCTATTGAGTATATTGATAACCCAAAAACCGTCCCAAAAAAGGACGGTTTCAAGGACATATAAGGCTCTCAACTTTTATGAAGTTGCTCGCATAGAGCGTTTCTCGCAGTTCGTGAAGTATTTCTTGAACTGTTTATGATTATATCTCAAGGTCATCGAGCTCAGCAAGCTCTTTTCGAGACTTTTTCGCATAACTTGAACTGTCTTCGGTAGCGTTTTCCACACCTTCATCTGGCAGACTTTCCACAGTCTCGTCGATGGCGTCATACGATGATATAGTATAGTTCTCACGATCATCGTCATTATTGACGATTTTGAGGTTATAGCGTGCGTCATTCTTGGTGCCAAGTGCACGAAGTAGTGTGCGAAGGCTCTGCGCCGTCGCACCACGCTTACCGATGACACGACCGAGATCGTCCGGGTTAACAGTTAGCGTGAGGAGAACTCCCTTTTCGTCAATGATACGTTCAACAATGACATCATCAGGATATCCGACAAGTGACTTTACGATATACTCTACGAATTGCTGGTCTATAGTCGACATGTGCCCTCCCACTGGCTCGGCCGCTTACGGTTATATACTGTATTTATTGTACACGAAGAACGCTCGCCTTCACAAGCAAGCGTTCTTATAAGAATGAGAAAGTACTAGGCCTCATCGGCTGCAACTTCTTCAGCTGCAGTTTCTTCGACGATCTCTTCCTCTGGCTGGTTCTTGCGCAGCTTTTCAGCGTTGCGGGTACTCTTACTCTTGAGTTGATTTTCTTTGACCCAGTTAGGAAATTTGATACCAGCATTTTTAAAGAGTTGGACGACACGCGGTGACGGTTGAGCACCATTGTCGAGGTACTTCTGTGCCACTTCTACTTGTACAGCGGCTTCTTTGGTGTGTGGATTGTAGCTACCGACATATGCGACTACACGACCACTAGATGGGTGGCGCTGAGCCTCCTGAACTGCGAGACGGTAGACAGGATAACCCTTGCGACCGATACGTTGCAAACGAATTGCGAGCATAAAAACAAAACTTCCTTACTTATCTCTTTATAATTTCTATTAACTCTTCGGTAGATTGTACCGCTTTACAGAGGAAAAGTCAATTATCTACGAGCTTCGTAGGCTTGTAAGGCTGACTTAGCGGCTTGTTGCTGGGCAAATTGCTTACTTGGGCCAGTGCCTTGGCCCATCAGCTTGTCGCCGACGTACACACCAAGCGTAAAGACTTTATCATGATCGGGACCAACTTCCTCAAGAACCTTATACAGGGGAGTCATGCCGTCGATGCGCTGTGATACTTCCTGAAGGTGCGATTTTGGATCTCTCCAACTACCTTCCTTGATAATGCCATCCAGCTTGGAAAGGATATGCTTGGTTATGAAAGTATCCGCATCGGCATAGCCACGTTCTAGATAGATCGCACCAAGGACAGCCTCGAAGGCATTTGCCAAGATCTGCTGACGGGCACGGTCGCTGCCTTGTCTTTCTCCGCGTGACATACGTAGCAATGATTCGTAGCCCAGCTTGTCGCCGGCAGCCGAAATACTCTCGGTACGCACTAGTGCCGCTCGCCAGCTTGTCAAAATACCTTCCGGCTCTGAGTAGTTGCGATACAGAAAATCAGTCACGGCAAGTTCAAGCACCGCGTCACCGAGAAACTCGAGACGCTCATTATGCTCACTAACACTCTTCTTATGTTCATTAACATAACTACGATGTGTCAATGCGGTAATAAGCAGTTGGATATTTTCGAATTCAAATCCGAGGTGCTCACGGGCAAAATCTTGATATGGTGTTGTCAGCATTCCGCTCATCATAAACCTTCTTGTCTTATTTTCTTCATCGCAAGAAGCATCAGTTTACCGATGTCTTCGTATTCAATCTCATCAAGCGCGTCGTGGAACTTGAACCATTTGATCCCGTTCATCCACTCTTCTTTCTTGATCGCATTCGTATCGCCAAGCGCTTTTACGAGATATATCTGCGTCGTCATTAGGACAAGTTTATCCATGCGACGATAACGAAAATGAATCTTCCCTAACCAACCGAGCATTTCGACATTTGGCAGACCAGCTTCTTCCCCGATCTCACGGCGAGCAGTTGCAACCGCGGTTTCACCCGGTTCGATATGACCCTTTGGGATCGTCCAGCGATCTTTAGCATCTTGAATCAATAAGATTTCAACGCCGCCATCTTTACCATGACGGAAAACGATGCCACCGGCGGTCGGCTCTCTAACAATTTCCTGAATAGATGGTTTTCGTGCGTGAGGCAAATATTTCTTAAATGCATCAAACTTCGGTGTCTTTGGCATCAGGTTCTCCTTCAACAAGCGTTCGGTAGGCAGTCCCAAGGACGCCATTGATAAACTTGCTTGAATTATCGGAACCAAACGCTTTGGCGAGCTCGACAGCTTCATTAATAGCGACTTTTGGTGGCACAACGTCACCTTTGTGGAGAAGCTCATAAAGACCAATCCTTAACACATTGCGATCGATACGAGCGATCTGGTCGATTGGCCAACCTGGCGCTATTGGCTGGAGCTGTCCATCTAGTTTCGACTGCTCTTTAATAACACCAGCTACAAGATCGTCAACAAATTTTTTGTCACTAATCGCGGCTTCATAACGCTCGATGTTGCGAGCTAAGATGTCATCAACTGAGACGGTTTCATCTACAGATCCTGCGCGAAATTCATATTCGTAAAGTGTCTGCAGAGCGACGATTCGTCCGAGATGTCGATTTGAGGCCATACGTCTGATTCTTCCCTAATATTTTAAGGTTATTTTGTTACTTTTTTGCTAGATTCACGCTTGGTGGTGAAAATTTTCACTGGTGATTTCGCGTTAACTGCACGAGCAAGCTTCAGACGCAGGTGGCTACGACGAAGACCCGACTTACGCGGGCTTGACTGCTTTTTAGGCTGACCCATGGTAATGTTCTCCTTTTCAGGTTGTTATTAAACTTGCGTTTGATTATAACTCATTCTCGTTGTTTCCTCAAGAGATATTGACATTTTATAGTACTTATGGTATTTTAAAAGCAGTGATCCATTACGTGGATCCGCCCTTCCCCAATCCGAAAGTGAGCTCCATCATGTTTGTTGTCTACATACTGGTCGGTCTCCTGTTCGAGTTCTCCTTCCTGGCATATGCTGGCAAAGAGGTCGAACGGCCCATCGACCGCGCACACGGACTCGTGATGTCGAGTCTCATGTTCGTTTCGCTCGCTGTCTGTTACGCCAGCTCCTGGCCCCTCATGGGTCAGCAGCCGATGTTTATCGACATGCGGGTCGTCTACGGCTTCGCCCTGGTGAACGCCATCGTGGCAATCACGATGCTGTTCGCGCTCGCGGCAACTCGCCGCCAGCGAGCCTGACTAGCAGGAAGGGATCGACCCCGCTCCGCATTACGCGGACGGGGTCTTTCACTTTTATGACCTAGCCAATTTTTATGACTTCACCCCCTATAGACTGCTGGAAATAACTATCATGACTCACATAGAGAATCGCACCACCGTAGCGTTCGAGGGCAGCTTCAAGTTCTTCAATACTTGGTAAATCAAGGTGGTTCGTAGGCTCATCGAGTATAAGAAGCTGCGGTTCATTCGCCAACATACTAATAAGCTGGAAGCGTGCTTTTTGTCCACCGCTGAGCTGTTTGAGCGGCACATGGCCATCGCCTTCCGTGAAGAGATAATCACTCATCAAACTGCGGATTTTTGTCTCAGAGATCGACAGCTTGTAATCGAGATACATCCGCTCGATGGCATCATGCAGTGAGAGTTCAAAATAATATGGCGAGACTTCCTGTTCATAAATACCGACGCGAATTTTACTATCGAGTTCGAGTTCACCGGTGAAGTAACGCGGCTCTTTGCTACCCAGAAGCGCCTTGATAACAGTCGTCTTACCTGAGCCGTTGCGGCCGCGCAGTTCCACTGCCTCACCTTCACGTAGATCAATATGCACACCCTCAAACAGAGGTAAATCGTAACCGAGCGATAGGCTTTCGGCGCGCACCAACACATGCTTCGAGCGACTTCCGTCATTTTTGAGATTCATACGAATATTCTTCGCTTTGAATTTTTCATATTGGAAGCTTACTTTGTAATTAAGATTTTCGACCGAGTCCTTGTCTATCCAAAAGGTCGGCTTTTCTTTCGCCTGGAGCTCGGCAAGCTCCTTGCGCGAAACTTCTTCAAGCCGTTTGAATTTCTGAATTGTGGCAGGGTTTCGTGCCTTTTCTTTTAGTCGCTGATAGTCAATCACCTTCGACTTAAGGTTAACGATGCGTTTTTCAATCATTTCAAATTCGTTCATTGCCGATCCAGTACTAATGGCATTTTGCTTGAGATAGGCGTCGTAGTTTCCCCTAGAGCTCACGCTCGTGCCGTCCTTAATCTCTATGATACGATCGACATGCTTCAAGACGTCGCGGTCGTGTGTGATAATCAACATCGCTTCACGCGCACCCTTCATCCAATCGATGAACTGCTCTTTTGCCACGTAGTCCATGTGGTTAGTCGGCTCGTCAACAAGTGCAAGACGTGCATCAGAATGCATAACTTTTACCACCTCCACAAGGCGTTTTTGTCCACCCGATAAGGTGGTAAATGAACGATGAGCAATGCCTTCGAGCTGAAATTTATCAAGCTCGCGGGTGATCTGTTCTTCAATTTGGTAAAACCCTTTATCATCGAAGCGCTGTAATGCCTCGGTATATTCCGTTATTTTTTTCATGTCATCACCCATAGTCTCTGGGTAGGTCTCGATCACATGACTGAGCTTGGTATACTCCGGTAAACCTGCAAGGACATATTGTAGTACGGTAACATCAGCTGATTCGTGATACTCCTGAGCGGTCGCCACTACCGTGACGCCACGTCGATAGATGACTTCACCGGTGAAGTCTGTATCTATACCAGCTAAGATGCCGAACAGTGTTGACTTGCCTGCGCCATTGCGACCAATCACACCGATCTTCTCACCATCATCGATCGAAAATGCAATATTCGAATACAAGTTCTTCGAGCCGAAGCTTTTTTCGGTAATGCGTATGTCTGCGATCATAATATTTGTCTAAACGACGATATTAACGAGACGTCCAGGTACGTAAATGATTTTCTTTGGTTCACTATTTCCTATCAGGGCAGAGACTTTTTCATCGGCAAGTACCCTAGTCTTAGCGGCGGCCTCATCAATATCAGCTGATACCTCCAATGTAGTGCGAAGCTTACCATTTACCTGCACGACGATCGTAACAGTATCAGATACGAGATATTTTTCATTCCACTTCGGCCAGTTATCACGGTGGATTGTTGTTTTGTGGCCAAGTTCACCCCAGAGCTCTTCGGTGATGTGCGGAGCAAATGGCGCCAGCACTTGCAGTAAGCCTTCGAGAGCGAATTTCCACGTGTCATTTTTGCCGATTGGATGTGCGTCTTTTAGCTTGAAGTAGGCGTTGACCGCTTCCATCATGCTTGAGACAGCAGTGTTGAACTTGTCGTTTTCGATGTCGCTCGTCACTTTTTTGATTGTCTTATGGGCAACGCTCAAGATTTTCCTGCCTACCGCCTCATCAAGTGAAGTTTCACTGGCTTCAATATACTCCTGCACGAGTGTCCATACACGGTTTAAGAAACGGTAGGTACCTGGCACGCCGCGGGTGTCCCACGGCGCATCCATGTCGTATGGCGCGATAAACATTTCATAAACTCGAAGCGAATCGGCTCCGTAACCGCTGTCAATGATTCCTAACGGATCGATGACATTCCCCTTACTCTTGCTCATTTTTTCACCGTCCGGTGCCATTATGTAAGCGTTGTACATCATATGTTTGAACGGCTCGGGGTCAGGCACGAGACCTTGCTTATAGAAAAAGCGTGTCCAAAAGCGTGAGTAGAGCAGATGCGCCACGGCATGGTCGGCGCCATTATAAAAATCAACTGGCTGCCAATACGTGGCACTTTCCGGACTCCACGCCTGTTCAGTGTTGAACGGGTCAGTGTAGCGTAGCCAGTACCAGCTACTGCAGGCATAGCCGTCAAGTGTGTCGGTCTCACGCTTAGCCGGCTTGCCGCAAGTCGGACACGGAACGTTCACCCAGTTATCAAGCGTTGCTAAAACTGATATCGCGCCGCCTTTTGGTTTAAAGTCATCTACTTCAGGTAGGATGACTGGCAACTGATCATCCGGTACTGCGACAGCACCGTGTTCTTCGCAGTGGATGATCGGAATCGGCGCACCCCAATAACGCTGACGGCTAATCAGCCAGTCGCGCATCTTGTAAATAGTACGAGCCTTACCAGTCCCCTGTTGCTCCAGCCATGCGACTATTTGTTCGCGCGCATCGCTGGTTGGTGTGCCGTCGAAATGACCGCTATTGCATAGTACTCCTTCGGTGACAATGGTATGCTTGTCTTTCTTGCCTTCGATCACATCAACGATTGGTAGTTTGAATTTTTCCGCGAAAGCAAAGTCGCGCTCATCGTGCGCGGGTACCGCCATAATGGCGCCCGTGCCATAGCCCGCTAGGATGTAGTCGGCCACCCAGATGGCTAACTTTTCACCATTGACTGGGTTAATAGCATAGCTACCAGTGAATACACCAGTCTTTTCACGCGATTCATTCATACGCTCGATGTCTGATTGGCGAGTCGATTTAGCGACGTAAGCCTCGACAGCTAGTTTTGTATCGTCGTTTACAAGCTTCATCGCCAGTGGATGCTCAGGTGCAAGTGCCACGAAGCTCGCACCGAAGAGCGTATCGGGACGAGTTGTAAAGACCGTGATGATATCATCATGCCCATCGACTTTAAACTCCACTTCGGCACCATGACTCTTTCCAATCCAATTCTTTTGCATCGTCTTGACCATTTCGGTCCAGTCCAATGCATCGGTTGCTTCTAGGATTTCGTCCGCATACGCTGTGATTCGGAAAAACCACTGCTTGAGATTACGCTTGGTAACCAATTTGCCACAGCGCCAGCAGCGACCACCTTCGACCTGCTCGTTAGCCAGTACTGTCTGGTCAGTTTCGCACCACCACTGCGGACTTTCTTTTTGATACGCCAGATCGTTTTGGTAGAGTTGCTTAAAAATCCATTGTGTCCATTTATAATATTCAGGATCAGCTGTACTAATCTCCTTTGACCAGTCGTAGCTATAGCCAAGTCGTTTTAGCTGACGAATGAAATTTGCTTTTGCCTCGTCGTGCGCTTCACGCGGTTTTTTACCGACTTTGATAGCGTAATTTTCAACTGGCAAGCCAAAGCTGTCCCAACCGATAGGATGATAGGCATTATATCCCTGCTGACGCTTCTGACGAACCTTGATATCACTGAACTGAAACGTACGACCGTGACCAATATGGATACCGGCACCCGTGACACCCGGAAGCATACTAAAGCCGTAGTACTTTGGCCTGGAGTGATCGTCAAGATTAACGACGTAGGTACCATCTCGTTCCCATGCGTCTTGCCATTTTTGCTCGATCTCCAGCGGGTTGTATCGTTTCATAATCAGAGTCATTATAACAGATACGCCCCCTAGACTCTAGGGGGCGTAGTGATGTGCAGATTATGCGATTTTAGGTATTTGGCTGAATGGGTGATACCTGCGTAGCTGATTCCGGCTCTCCTGTAGCGCCACCTGTGATTTGTTCAATTTCTTGCTGTAGTTCATCTAGTGTTATGACGTCTTTCGGTATGTTAAACGTCACTGGTGCGTTGAGGTCAAATTTGAGGTCAAGTTTACTACTCATAGCCTCATCGACTGTACCGAGCTTACCTTCAGCTTTGACTCGTGTTAGATGATGTGAGAAGCGATCTACCCAGATTGCAAAGCGACCATCTGTTACCTTAGTGCCGTCAGAGCCTGGC
>JBPPME010000070.1:0-4431 GCA_051305895.1 Saccharimonadales bacterium (SeqCode) | reverse complement strand
GACTATAAGGACGTCTTTACTTTCAGCCTACATCGACTTGCCGCTCATCTGCTAGCCCAAGGTGTCACTCGTCTTAATATAGAACAAGACTTAGGAATTGAAGGACTGAGAATATTTAAGCAGCGACTCCGACCGGTCGAAATGCTCAACAAGCACACTGTTAAACAGGTCTAATAATTTTGTAATTGTACTGGGCCGTTTTCTGGAATGCGTTTCCGTGCTCATCAATAGACCGAGCAAACTCAAAGGCCTCACAGTTACTAATAAACGATGTAACAATTTCAGGTATATACGTTGCGGAAACATTCGTACATTGGAAGACAACCTGCATATCAATACCGGCTCGTTCAGTAACTTTCTCTACAAGTCCTATCATAGAGGTGGCATACTCTGCACTTTTGCGAGCCTTGTTCTTGTCGACGACAATACCCGGGAAGTAAGCAAGTTTCGTATCTGGAGCCTGACTATGAAGCTCATCAAAAAAGCTCTTATTTAGCCATACGCATTTTTCTATATTACTCACAAAATAGCAAAGACCGACAATTTTACCCTCTTCCATGAAGCCAATATTGAAAGAATCTTCATCAAGTAGCATCGCTTCAAGCTCTTCTCGAGGTTGTATTTGAAGTGAAGGATGATCGTCGACAAGCTCATCAAACTGATCTTTGTATATCGTCCAGATACTATCGAGTAGCTCTGGATTTTTCGTAAGCCTGTCTTTATCCAATAGAGTTACACCATACACCGGACTATCTTCGCATTCACCTACTGCGACCAATTCTTTAAATGCCGCAATTGTATCTCCGGTTGCGTTCTCTGGGCTACGATTCTTCTGCTTGGCGATTGCCTCAAAGTGTATTACTGCAGGCAATCCATAGCTCTGCCCATATGCTGCACTCTCAGGAGTAATGTCAACGAGATTACCGGCTGATCCACTTTCTAGCAGACTTGGAATTAATCGCTCATTCTCTGAACCTTCTTGAAAGTCATAAGTGATGATTCCATTGCGGGATATTAAGTCCTCAACTACTGGCTGGATCTTTTGTGAGCTTAATAGCTCCTCAATATACTCCACGGGTGGCAGAGTAAAGTAATAGGCATCTTCTTCAGGGAAATGGTCTTTGAAAAAGCCTTCACGATAATCAATATTGTGTTTTATTTTTACCAGTAACGGCCACTTCTTTCCGTTCTGAAGTTCAACACATAGAGTTTCGGGATCGTTTAAGACTTCCGGTAGCCACGACTCATCTAGACCTTCGAGCTGCGGGCCTTTTATTCTTGACCCAACGGCATCTTTATAAAAATCGATAGATTCTTGCTGCGTAATGTTGAGTGGGAGACTTTTGTTATCTAATTTAGGATCCATATCTGTCATAGTCATAGTATTATATCATACTATTGTTAGTTTGTCTACCACGCTTCTGCTTTGTAGACAGCGACCACCATGGCGCAGACAGGCTCGTTCTCACACATGACACCGTTTAGCTCCATGTAAATCTCACCAAAATCAACTGATCGAGTTTGCATCAGAGCTTCGAGGCTGTGTTGGATATCACGAGTCACCTTGTCTCTGTTTATACCTTCATGTTCAACAAACAATCCCTTGCCAGTTTCCTTCTCAATAACCCAGCCAACCCCTGCCCAAACTTCCACACCAATCTCGGCCGTTCTGAGTTCTGCCATTACCACATAAAGCCTGTCGCCCCACTCGCCATCAATCGGCATAGTATGGTCGTCGGGACGTAAGATAACTGCTCCTGGGGGTATAACCGAACTGAGCCTCAGTAAATTATAGTTGGCAATTCCGGCATCAAACAGCGCACTGTCAAATGCTGCCAGGGTCGTCGGGCCTTCACCCGTACCTTTTGTAAGATATATATCCATTATTTATTTTTCCTTACTAGACTAGTTTGCATTATACATAATTTCACTAAATTACTCCATATCGTACTAACGATGGCAACTAGATATGCTCAAGCATCGGCTGTTTGAGAGCCATAAAAGCAAAACAGCTCGGTATGGCGCGGTGTCTTCCAACAACGCGTCCATACCGAGCTTAGGAGGAGAAGACCACTCTTGCGAGCGCTCCAAATCCCCAGCCCCCATGAATGAGGGCAAATTCCATGGCGTACACCACCGACAGAAACAGGGCAAAGAGCCGAAACTGCTTCGCGCCCATCACATGGTACTCATGGAGCACTATCACTGGGACAACCGATCCCATAAGCGGGGTGACTAAGATCGCGCCGACTACCGAGGCAGCCTGACGCTTCAAAGAGCTCTCACGCCTAGCAACCTCCTTGTTCTTTCTCTCTAGCATAAAACGCTGAAGAAAGAACGATGCGAGTTTGCTACGCTCCTGCT
The DNA here is from genome assembly GCA_051305895.1 of Saccharimonadales bacterium (SeqCode). Taxonomy (GTDB): domain Bacteria; phylum Patescibacteriota; class Saccharimonadia; order Saccharimonadales; family Saccharimonadaceae; genus JBPPME01. The sequence continues at coordinate 2,067 of JBPPME010000070.1, read as the reverse complement.
TTACTACGGCGCTGATCAACCAAGTCTGGAAGATAAAGCTCGCAACAAAGGCCAGACCGGTTGCAACCGCCGGACTCCAAAGTACTATGGCCCAGAATGCTGGTCCGAACACTAGGTCATCCAGGATGAAAAGTGTCAAGATGGTTACTCCCCACCAAAACACTGTTTGTACGATTCTCATCTTTTCACCTCCTCAGATGCGACGAGAATTATTTATATTATACCAAATTTATATAAATAAGTCAATATCTCCGTAGTAACTCACCACCTTTGCAACATAAAAGCAGGCTCCGTAAACTGTAAATGTACAACCAATTACAGAAAGGAGGCCTGCTATGGCCTATTCTACCAATCCTAACCTTCCCCGCGCTAGAGGGATTGCCCTGCGCATGCATCTTGCCGAGGGGTACCCCTCGGTGTGGCCGCACGAAAATGCGGTATTCACCGCACGACGCTTTGGCGCTGGAAGAAGAAGTGGAGCAAACTCAATGAGCATATCTCGCAGGAAAAACCGAACCGCCCATCGAGAAAAACAACCTTCGTCTCACTCTACTACAAATGGCCTATTGCCACCGAGAGTGCCCGACCCCGAACCAGCCCACTCTCCGTGAGTGAACAGATTGTTGCTCGCATCCTCAGCTCCGCTCTACATTGAAGCGCTGTGCTGAGGTTATCTGGTACCACATTACCACCATAGAGGGTATAGCGGTGAGCCTCAGCAGTGTCCGGCGCATCCTGCGTCGGCCATCACTGCTTTGACGGCGCCAGGAAGAAACGAGTCCGACCAGACAACCCACGGCGACCACTTCCCACCGCTCCGGGCGAGCTGGTCCAAGCCGATACGATTCACCACGTTGATCCGTTTAGCGGCAAGCGCCTTTACTACTACACGATCATAGATCTCTATACACGCATGACCCACACGACAGTCTCACCCCGCCTCGGGACAGGGCTTGCTGCCCGTGCCGTCTTAGAGGCACAAAAAGCACTTGGCTTTCCGTTTCGTATGGTGCAAGCAGACAATGGTCCCGAATACAGCCACTTCTTTGAGCAGCAGCTCCAAAGAAGTGGTGTCTCAACCAGACACTCCCGCATCCACCGCCCGAACGACAATGCTCACATTGAACGCTTTAACCGGACGCTGCAAGAGGAGTGTATTGGCCACTACTGGCGCAGGAGTGTTCCACTCCACCGCCAACAAGCAGCCCTCACGGCCTATCTGGACTACTACAATACGAAGCGTGTACACTTAGGGATACAGATACAGATACCTGTTCAGATGTTGCAAAGGTCTTGAGGTTTATACGATTTAGATGCGTCCGAATTCGATGCCCATAACGCCGTTTTCATGTTGCTCATCGATACTATAAAATTCGTTAATCTGGTTCTCCAGCCATTCAATACTCTCACCGCCAAATTTAGATAGTTTGTTGTGGCGAAATAGCGAACTAAATGTCTCGTAACGAAGCAGTCCGACTACTTTAGCGGATACTTTTTGATCGGGCGCTTCGCGATTAGTAAACTCTATTGTGTCGCCAAGTTGAATGAGTTGTCGTTTGTCATCGAATAGCCGAGACTCGATAGTTTTTCTGCCATCTTTAATAGCTGTGAATGGCTCGGTAGCAAGCTGGAGTTTGTGTATGTTCATAATTGTATTGTATCAGTATAAAATTAGATTTGATAACTTTGTCGACCTGAGCTAAAATAAGGCTATTCGTTAGATTCGAAGGTGTAAACCACTGTGAGTTCGAATCCACTCGCCGGAGCCAAGATTGAGTTTTAGTGTATGATGCTAACGCATCGAAAGGTTGCCACCTCTTATACGAGAGGTGGTTTTCTTTAATTTCAAGGTTCGAAAGTAGAATTTTTAGTAGGCGATTTTTTTGCTCTGGTTTAGAACTCTCAAAGAGTAGGGGCGCGAATTGGGTAAGTTTGAGTAAATACTCACTGTCTAATACGAAACTCTCGAAGTCGCCGCTAGTCGCCTGGACCAGCTTGGCGTTTAGGCCGTCCATTTCGTCCTTGTAGCGCTTTGATAGCTCGTCATATTGCTCATTACTTATGCTA
>JBPPME010000047.1:0-2245 GCA_051305895.1 Saccharimonadales bacterium (SeqCode) | reverse complement strand
TCGTCCATCTCCTCGGAGCTATCAATATCCTTCATTCCTCTCACCTAGCTCGGCACTCGATTCCGACTAACACACCCTCCCCTCTCTTTTCCCTTCTCCTCCACATCCCAAGGTCTGTCTTCATTGGCAGTTCCCACAACCCTTCTACCCCGGGATCCGGTGCCATGATCCCATTGCTTGGTAGTGGAGTGCTCCTTCAACCTGTTCATTACTACATGCTGCAGTGCACTCCCAAGCTCCAATCTCGTCCCTCCACAATGCTCTTGATCAACGCCCTCTATTCTTCTGAATCGTGATTTGTGCTTGACGGGCTTGGGTGCGTGAAGGTGGGTTGTACGGATGGTATGGGCGGTCGTCACATGCGTGCCTTCGCTCTCCAATATCAATGGCCAATATTCAGAGAGTCTGGGTGAAAGAGGGGGAGAGCGGATATAAATAAAGCTGCTTCTTCCATTCTGTCTGTTTTCTTCTCTTCTTCCTTTCCTTAGCCTCGAGCCTCAGCACATACTCAGCTACATCCAATATTCGACTCTAAGCGAAACAAACAACAAGAAACTTCTACCGAAGAATATCATTATCCGCCATCATGGGAGACAGCTGTTCCTGCGATAAGTGCCAGGGATGCACTACTTGTGAGAGCTGCTCTTGCTGCACTGTATGTCACCTCAGTTCTTCCCCTCTCCTTCCTTGATACAAATATCCTTCCTCAGAAGAACTATTTGTTGACATTCTCTTCTAGCACTAAACACTCCCACACTCTACCACACCACGTCCTCGACTTCACTACTTGACATGTTGGCAAGCTTGATGGTCCTTACGTCGAACCGTCTGCTCGAGAGTGAATGTTGGGGTTCAGATGTAGTGGGAAATAAAGGGTTGCATTGATGGTGTCTACTGTTCTATTCTATCTTTTACCGGTCGGGGGTTGGGGCATACACGGGGTTGTCGTATGGGTTCTGGTTGATGTGATGAGTGGTTGATAGTTTTGAGGATGACTTGAATCAAATTTCCTTCAATCACTTTTGTCTGTTGTCAATCCGTGATACTTGACCTTTCTTGCCATGTGCAATTTCAAGTGACCTGTCTTCCTAACCTAAATTCTTTCAGCTCAAGATACTCACGGAAACACCCTTCAGCAATTACAAAAGAATGTAGCGAAGCTCAGATAGTGAGGATTACAACCTGGGAGTTTTAAGTAGACCCGGGACTTCTGGGTAGCATGATGGAAGGAGACGAAGAAATTAAAATGCAGTTGTTTGTTTTGAACAGTCTCTTCACCTACCCAAGATAAGGCAAGTAAGTCAATTGAAGAAATTGCTATTTAATAGCTCTCACGGGGCATGTTATTATTTTTTGCTTTCCTGACTTGAGGAATACGAGGGAGGTATTCGAGGTTTTCAGTCTCTTGAGCAGAAGAATCTGATCTATGAGGTGAGAATACAAAAGTGTAAGTAAGGCCAATGGAAATGCAAAGGAGGGGCCAGTGGCAAGCCGATAAATATGGAGGAAAACGAGCTCGCTGGATCTGGACGGGAACCGAGACTTGACAGTGTTACAGTACCTTAAATGACAGTAGATACTCCACAATCTAGATTGTTTAATCTTTGATATTGAAATATACTAACAGTTTTCCTCATTATTCATTTCGATTCGATTGGCAAAGCAAAGCACGAAGAGCTACCCAAGAGGCCGCGATGAATCCCTTGTTGTATATTGTATGCTTCGTGGTAGTACAGTACATACCAAATATAAGACTCTCTTTCCCACGGTAAGAAAAAATTACGGGGTAAAAAATCCTTCTTCTTAATCTTGTCCTAGGGAGGTACAGTACTCAGTAATAGAATTCCATAACCTGCACTTGGAAAAAGACGCATGGGACAGTGATGTCAACACCAAACCATTTAGCGAGCCCGCCACTGTAAATAGAGGGGTACTGTATTCAATTGAGGGGCAAACCAGCCTCGGCTGTGCCCCTCCCCTCAACACTACACTGCACGACGAGTGCATCGCACATCTCATGAATATTCCCGCTCTAATCGTAACATGAAAGCGGACATAGAATCCAATATCTCACTATATATCAGTAATCGCAACACCAGATTTAAATGATGAAATAGTCCTTACGAGCAGCACAGCAGAGAAACATAATACTGATGCTTACCGACCATCGCCACCTGGGTTGCATACCCAGAAATGTAACTTCAAACCCGGTGAATTTCGTCCGAAAGTGGTCATAGGTATGGGG
>JBPPME010000005.1:0-3456 GCA_051305895.1 Saccharimonadales bacterium (SeqCode) | reverse complement strand
CAGTACCTACCAGTGACAAAACAAGCAAAAATCGCTCGCGAAAGCCTGGAGGTCTTCGCGCCAATGGCTGACCAGCTCGGTATGGGTGGCGTCCGAATGCAAATCGAGGAGTTAGGTTTTAAATATCTCGATCCGAAAGAATTTAATCGTACGCAAAATATGCTTAAAAAGCGACTCGGCCGCAGCGCACGCAAACTTGGCGCAGTACGACAGGATGTCGAAAAGAAACTCAAAGAAGAAGGCATTGAGTTTGAAGTCAACGGCCGAGTGAAGAGCGTCTACAGTCTGTACCGCAAGCTTAAGAAAGTCGACGGCAACATTGACGATATTTATGACCTGATGGCACTTCGCATCATCGTTAAGAATAAGCACGAGTGCTACCGAGCACTCGGTATCTTACACGGCATGTATCAGCCTATGATTAATCGCATAAAAGATTACATCGCTGTACCAAAAGTTAATGGCTACCAGAGCCTCCACACTACTGTTATCACTCCAAATGAGCAGATTGTGGAGTTTCAAATCCGCACACGAGCCATGCACGAATACGCTGAGGGGGGGCTCGCCGCCAGTTTCCACTATAATCAGCAAAAAGATTCCGATACATATATCAAGGGTAAAGGCGTACCAGAAAAACTTCCGCCACAACTGCAGTGGATTAGCCAGCTGCAAGAGATTGCTTCACGTCTTGGCAAGAAAGAAGATATCTCACGCGAGCAACTTGCAATCGATCTATTCAATGAACGTATCTTTGTCTACTCGCCAAAAGGTGACATTTACAACCTTCCCGAAGGTGCGTTGCCGCTTGATTTTGCTTACCTCATTCATACCGACGTCGGCAAGCACGCTACAGGCTTTAAGGTGAACGGTAATATCCATCCATTTGACAAGCCTCTGCATAACGGTGATATCGTCGACGTCATCACTAAGAAAATACCGCAGGCCAAGCGCGCCTGGCTCGACCTTGTCACCACTTCACACGCCAAAGGTAAGATCCGTGCTCAGCTCAAGCAACTCGGCATGCTCGAGTCTATCAGTGGCGCTGCGGCCATCATCCGTCAAAAAGCTAGTCGTCGTAGACGCCAGGAAAAAATTTAGATATCAGCCCAAAGATCGTGCTCAGTGGCGTAGTCGATAGCAAGCTGATATGGTTTTTCCATTTTCTGAACACTGCGGATCGGTTGCCATGAAAAACTAGAATGTTCCCAGCTGAGCGTAATATCTGGTGTATTATGCAGACGAATCGCATAGACCAAACGTGACACCGACCTGCCAAACCAATCGTGGGTCAGTGTATAAATGAGCTGCACATCAGATGGCTCGACAATAAGCCCCGTTTCCTCAAAGACTTCCCGGCAGAGACCCACTTCAAACGTCTCATTCTCTTCAATAATACCACCGGGCAAATCAGCGTGTAGTGGTGAACGCGGATGACTCTTGCTGCGCGTCAGTACCAAAGCATTGTCATCCTTGTCGAGAATGACAATTTTGGCCGCCCGAATTGCTCGCATTACTTATTGTTCCAGCGCTCGATTGACTCTTTAATGATCTCCTTAGCCTCTGCAACATCGCCCCAGCCCTTCACAACGGTACTGCCAGGCTTTTTAAGATCTTTGTAGTGCGAGAAGTGATGCTCAATCTTCTCCTTCCATTGATCGTGAAGATCGGCAAGGCTCTTGATCTGATTGCCGGTATTGCGGTCGTCGGCAGGTACAGCGACGATCTTGTCGTCAATTTCACCGTCATCTTCGAATTTCAGCACTGCAACAACACGAGCCTTCGTGAAAACACCAGTCGGTACAGGCTCATTTGTCAGAAGTAATACATCAAGCTCGTCACCGTCCTCGTCGAGCGTCTGAGGTATAAAGCCATAATTAACTGGCTTTGGAAAAATACTTGGCTCGACACGATCGAGTTCAAATGCCGCCACTTCACGGTTCCATTCGATTTTCAGTGTTGACCATTTTGGAATTTCTACGACAGCATTAATTTCGCCGTTCTCATAATCACCAGGTGCTAGTATTTTATTGAAGTCTGCCATTTCGCTATTCTCCGTTTCTTATCTTGCCTACCATTGTATCAAATTTGATATACTGCGTAGGTATGTTGATTATTGGACACCGAGGTGCGGCCGACTTGGCGCCTGAAAATTCTCTCGATGCACTACGCAAAGGTGCCGATGTCGGCGCCGATGCTCTCGAATTTGATGTGCAGATTACCCGTGATGGCGTACCGATCGTCATCCATGACTCGACACTGTTACGTACCCATCGGAAACGAAAACTCGTCCGCTGGTCTAGTCATGAAAGTATCAGACAAGCTACCGCCAAAGGTCACCAGATTGCCACACTCGAAGAAGTACTCGATGAATTCTTCGGCCTCATCCTACTCAATCTCGAGGTAAAAAGCTACGGCACCGGCAAAATTGTCTATGCACTGATCAAAGAAAAATACATCAAAAAGGATGACGACTGGCAGAATATACTCATCTCTTCCTTCAAGCCGCGTGAGCTTGTACGCCTGCGCAAACTAAGCCCACTCATCGAACTTGCTATGCTGCACAACCGCAATCCATTCGGCTATATGGCCTACCATCGCCGACTCAATTTCACTGCCATCGGCTTTCATCGGCTGTATACCAACTCTTTAGCAACGGCAGTTGCCAAACAACTCGGTATCTTCACGTACGTCTATACCGTCGATCGCCCTCAAAGCGCACGACGACTTGCCGGACAGGGCATCGATGGTATCGTCACTAACGACCCAGGGCTCATGCGTAGCGAATTGAATGATATACTATAGACATAAATCATGTCGACACCAAAACTTCTACTTCCTACCGAGTACGTCAAAACCGCCACTAAGCACATCGAACAGGCAAAGCATCACGTATTTTTTCTTTGCATGATGATGACTGATGACCTTAGTACTAATGAACTAATTGAGGCACTTGCTTCAGCTGCCCGTCGTGGTGTCGAGGTAGAGGTTGCCGCTGATGTCTTTACCTATGGTGAATTCGGCGGACATTTCATTCCACTCAAGTACTACACCAAGAAATCACGAGCAACGACCAGTATGGCAAAAAAACTCACCCAAAGTGGTGTCAAGTTTACCTGGCTCGGACGCTTCAGTACTACGCCATTTTCTGGCCGGACACATGTAAAATGCCTCATTGTTGACGATACAGCCTATTCGTTTGGCGGTGTTAATCTTGATGACCATAGCCTCGACTATACCGACTATATGTTCCAGTGCACCGATAATAATCTCGCCATCGCATTACGTGACGACCTTCGCAAAATCATTAAAGCGGACGGTAAGCATTTCGCACATATCAGCCACAGTTTCCCATACGAAGGCGTTGGTACTGTCCTTATGGATCGCGGATTCCAGGGAAACTCTATTATTTACCGTCGTGCCTGCCAGCTTGCCGCAGAGGCTGTTGATATCCTTTAT
>JBPPME010000060.1:0-9288 GCA_051305895.1 Saccharimonadales bacterium (SeqCode) | reverse complement strand
GGTCGGTCGTGGTGGTTTAATCGTTAAGACGACGCTTGATCTCGATATCCAGACAAAGCTTGAAGAAGAAATGTCCAACATGTTCAACTCAACCTGGCCAGACTACGCCGGCTTTAGTAACGGCGCCTCGGTCATTGAGGATGTACGCACTGGACAGATTGTTGCACTTATGGGCAGTCGTGACTTCAATTACCCTGGTTACGGTCAAGATAATGCCAGTGTCGCCTTCATCCAGCCGGGATCAACAATCAAACCACTCGTCTTTGCCGAACTCTTCAAAAACCGCGGCACGACAGCAACCAACTACGGCAGTGGCTCTGTCCTCTCCGATACCAAGACGACATTTGGAGGTAATTACACACCGCAGAATGCCGATGGTGGCTTCCGAGGCAATATCACTATTCGCAACAGCCTAGCCTGGTCACGCAATATTCCCGCCATCAAGGCCATGGTCGTCAATGGCGTCGATGAGTCACTAGAAACGATCCGTGCCATGGGTGACAAATACTACTGTACACAGGGTAATGAAGTACAGGCTGGCCTGTCGTCGGCTATCGGTGGTTGTGGTACCCGTATGGTTGACCACGTTAACGCACTCGCTTCTCTCGCCCGCCTCGGTGTCTACAAGCCGCATACCAGCATTCTTGAAGTCACCAACGCCTCAGGTGATGTACTCGAAAAGTACACTGACGAACAGAAGAATATCATGGATGCCCAACAGGCTTACGTCGTCAACGACATCCTCGCCGATAGCAAAGCACGCAACGGTCTCTTTGGGCGTACTATCACTCCAAATTTGGATGCCGCTGGTATTAAGGTCTCGATCAAGACTGGCACCTCAGACATTGACAAGAAACCAAAAGACATCTGGACAGTCGGCTATACGCCATCCCTCTCAGCTGCCGTCTGGCTCGGTAATCCAGATCAACGTCCCTTAACGAATGGTAACTCGTCAATCCCAGCCCGTGTTCTCGATCCGGTGCTCACCTATGCAACGCAGCAATACCAAAAGCAAAGCAAAGCGAAAGCTGGTGAATGGTTCACCCGTCCGATTGGTATTCAACAAATAGGTAAAGAAGTTTATCCATCTTGGTATAACCGTAAGGCCTCAATCAGCAATGCTAATTTGACGTTTGACCGTGTATCGAAAAAGAAAGCTACCGAGTGTACGCCAGTAGGTGCCAAGATCGAAGTCGCTGTCACTAAGACTACCGACCCCGTCACCAAGAAGGACACGTATCTCTCTACAGACGGTTACGATACCACGAAGGACGACGACGTCCACAGTTGTTCGGATACTCTACCGAAGGTTAATGGCATCACAGTTACGGGTAATACCATCAACGTGAATGTATCTAAGGGTACCTTCAACTTAAGTAGTATCAGTGTTAAGGTTAATGGTCAAGAAGTTGCCACCATTCCGGCTTCGGCAAGTAGCTCGTACTCTACTCATTATGAGTTCACCAGCGACGCTACTGTCACCGCCACTGTTATCGACGAAGGCTTCTACGCCGCTGATGGCACACCGTACGAATACCACGACGAATGAAGAGGTCAAGGACGCAGAAGATAAGATAAAAACGCTCCGATTTTCCGAAGTGCTTCTATCATTCTATTCCCTAGCGGTTCGCGAGATCAACCAGACTTGATTCGGCGTCGGCTGGACGCCTACGACGATTCTGATTGTTCGCAGTAGGCTTCTTAGCTGGCTGTTGAGTTGACTGTGCTGACCTAGTAGGTTTACGAACTACTTCCGGCTTCTTTGCCTGCTCTGGCTGCTTGGGTAGCGGCTTCGTCAATTCTTGTCGTTCCGTCTGTGACTGTTGTTGCTGCGGGCGACGTCCTATAGACTTCGCCTTAGTCGCGGCTACTGCCTTAGGTGCAACAGGGGTAGAGATTGATTGCGGTACGACTTTCGCAAACATCATCCGCCCAGCAGCTGTCTGTAGTGAACGGATGAATTCGATTTCAACTTTTTTTCCGACATACTTTGATGCCTGTTCGACTACGACCATCGTGCCGTCACCAAGATGACCGACTGCCTGATGTGAGTCGTTGCCTTTTTGGGTGAGCTCTAGGATTACTTTTTCACCTGGCAGATATGCCATACGAAGATTCTGCGCTAGTTCATTGACGTTGAGCACTGTGATATCCTCTACCTGTGCAACTTTATTAAGATTGTAGTCGATAGTACAGATAGCGCCGCCGTGCTGCTTGGCGAGCTTCAGGAGGCGTTCGTCGACACCTTCTTCCGCCTTGCTTCCATCAGGAAAGATCTTCACTGATGCCTGAGGCATATTCTGCAGTTCGCGAACAACATCGAGTCCATGTCGTGCACGGGCTCGCTTGTCGCCGTCGGCTTTGTCAGCCAGAAATTGTAACTCACCCACGACTGATCGTGGGATATAGAGCGTATCACCGATGAAGCCACTTGCGGCAATTGCCGTAATGCGACCATCGATGAGTACTGAAGTGTCGACGAAAATTGGTCGACCGCCAGTGTTGCGCAGTGATTTGCGCGGATTTTGGGTGAGCAGGTATGTCAGCTCTACAAGTACTAGTAGAAGTAGTACGATGATGATTGTATCCATGAGATTGTGTCTTTCCCGACTACCTCACGTAGTCGATAAGTGCTTGACGTACGTCGCGCACTCCGTTGATAAATGAATTCTTTTTGCCGACCGGTTGCATAGGAGCCAAGGCTTGCGTAAACCCAAGTTTTTTTGCCTCGGCTACACGCTTGTCAACATTGGTGGCCGAGCGAACTTCACCACCAAGTCCCACCTCACCAAATACGACGACGCCATCGTCGAGCTTGCGGCCAGCAGCTGCACTAGCAATAGCCATCATGACTGCGAGATCCGCTGCTGGATCGCTAAGCTTCAGGCCACCGACGACATTTATATAGATATCTTTGTCCGATAAGTTCAATTTGGTTCGCCGCTCTAACACGGCGATGAGTAGATTGAGACGGTTGAGATCAAATCCCGAAGCTGTACGTTTAGGATACCCGAAATTTGTCGGATTGACAAGGGCTTGGATCTCTACCAGTATTGGTCGCGTGCCTTCTAGCGTGGCTAATACCACTGAGCCGTCAGCATCCTGACGCTCTGCCAACAGCGCCGCGGATGGATTTTCGACGAGCCGTAACCCCTCCTCAGTCATGTCAAAAATCGCTGCTTCATTAGTCGATCCGTACCGGTTCTTTACCGCACGCACCACTTTAAATCCACCGTAGCGATCGCCTTCGAATTGCAGTACAACATCGACCAGATGCTCAAGTACTTTCGGTCCGGCAATCGAGCCTTCTTTAGTCACGTGCCCAACAAGTATCACTGCTGCGCCAGATTCTTTTGCGGCACGTATGATGACATTACTACTGTTAGTGATCTGACTGACTGTACCAGGCGCACTGGTGATGTCTTCTAGTGAAAGCGTCTGAATAGAATCAATGATGACAAGCTTGTACGCGCCGCTTCGTATAGTTGTTGCAATATCATCAGCGCTGGTACTCGCCACAAAACTCAACTGATCGTGCTGATCAGCACCAAGCCGCTGCGCACGCAACTTCACTTGTGACGCGCTTTCCTCGCCACTCGCATAAAGCACTGGCATCGAACCGGCAATATACGACGTCACCTGGAGTAGCAATGTGCTCTTACCGATACCAGGTTGTCCTGCGAGTAGTACCACGCCACCTGGCAAGATACCGCCACCAAGTACTGTGTCGAGATCACCGACACCAGTTTTAATGCGATCCTTTTCGTCACTCGTTTCAATCGAACGCATCGTCTGTACTTTTAGTACCGCACCCTGACTGCGTGCCACAACAGATTTACCACCTGCTACCGGAGCCTGTTCGACGAGCGTATTCCACTCGCCACAATTTTCACATTTTCCCGTCCACTTTGGATAACTCGCCCCACAGTTTTGACAGACAAATTGAGTTTTCGTCTTCACCATTGTTTATTATTGTACTCTTTTTCTCTACAATAGGTAACAATGGACCTCCTCTCTCCTCAACCTATCATGGACGAGCTTATTGATTTCGTCGACACGCCGAATGCCTATCGCTCAGTACTAATACTAGTACTTGCTCTGGTCATTTCATATATCGCCAGCCGATTTGTCACCTCCGGCATCCTGAAGCTCATTCAAATCGTTGGTATTAAATCAGATTCAATTCCCAACTATGAAAAACGTCTTCGCTATCGTCAACTAGAAACATACCTCAGCATCACCGTGGCGGTCATGCGTGCGGCGATCGTCGCGATAGCCGCGCCTACATGGTATGGCGCCTTCTTGCTCCACACACCTCAAGCAGCGGACTGGCAGCTATCGGTGCCGGTACGTTCTTCATTGTTTTTGCCGGCCAAACCCTCGGTATGATTTTGCGTGATATCACCGCTGGTGCCGCTATGATCATAGAAGGCTGGCTTCACGTTGGTGACTTCATCAAGATTGAACCATTCATGGATCTGTCCGGTATGGTTGAGCGCTTTACACTGCGTTCTACAAAACTGCGTAGCCTCAGTGGTTCCGTAATCTGAATACATAATCAGCAAATCCAGGCTGTCCACGTCACCCGTGGCGGTCTCCGCACATATGTCGTAGACATCTTCACGCGCAACCCCGAAAAAGCAAAAATAATCCTCCAAGAAGTTATCGATGCCGTACCGTCGAGCACAGCACTTGTCAAAAACCCGCTCCGTATCGGTGACGTTGAACAGTGGAACAATAATCTGTGGCACATCATCGTACATGCTAAGGTAGCCCCTGGCCGTGAATGGCTGGTCGAAAAATTCTTCATTTCCGCCTTGACCGACGTTGATGGTAATCGCAAGAGAGGTAAACTCTTTACTTATCCGCCGACTGCCCGCTTCGCCGATCCGACTGCCGAACGAGAGTTCAAACGCGCAATCAAACTAGCCAAATAGACTACCAATTATAGGCTGACTACCACGGAGTTGTTTTATTTGATTGTCCAAATCTCCTGCTTGTTTTAAAAGCGCTTGTTTCTGATTTTCTAGCGTATCGGCTTGCTGCTCTAGCTTACCAGCTTCTGAGTCATGCTCGATTGCCTGCCGATCTAGTTGCATCGCTTCGTCGGTCGACTGTTGTGCCTGCGCTACCTGTACCTGAGCTTTATCAAAATCCTGGCTGGCGCTCAAATCCGACGCCTGCTGTGTACGCTTAGTCACTTCCTTGCGCACCTGCTCAGCTTTGCTGCGGAGCTTTTGAGCTTCATCTCGATGTTGCCTAGCGTTCATACTCTCTCCTTCTGTGATTTAGAGTGCCACTTGTAGTCGTTGCTATTTTCATACTTCTGCTTGACAGCGTTCCACGCTACTCTATGGGCAGCCTCTTCAAGATCAGTATCGCAACGGCGTTTGCTGGATCTCTATATTCTTCAAAAGCACTATTGAATGCTTCTCTGTATATATCCTGCGCATGTCGCGGCAAATCTCCCTGCACGCCTTTTGGTAATTCGCGTAAGGTTTTGTATGACATACATCCTCCTTTTCTCATTACCAGTATGATTCACACACCTACTGCTCTGACTATATTTCGTTTGACTTAAATCTGACTGAGATTTATGTTCGATTCACCTACGGATTACTGCGGATACGAAGAGTGGGCGACACTTATCGAGTTGTCGAGTTGCGAGCCTGCGTGACTTGCTTCCCATGTTCGATATGTGAGAAATGATCGAGAAGTCTCTGGAGTGTAGTGGCATCGACATTGGCGCCAAATATCTCGCCGCCAGGTTCAAGTTTGATACCATCAGCCAAATTACCAGCAAGTACCGGATCAAACCCAAGCGAATCGACAAACTTCGCAACTGTTTCTACATCAGACACTCCATTGCCCGCAACGGCGATTGCTTTGCGTCCCGAAACACCGGCTGGCTTCGTCTCATCGTACAGGTCATGGTACCCCATGTGGTTAAATGCTTTCACAACTCGAGAATCAGTGAGAAATTGCTGCACCGTTTCACTCGATGATATATGTGGGTCGGTCAGGTCATTGCGGGTACCGTCGACCTCCCACCAATAATTCATCGCGTCGATAACTAACTTACCAGCCAGATCATCCCTCGGGATAGTTGTATACTTACCAAGCGGTAACGCCAATATGATAATGTCTGCTCGCTTCACCGTGTCACTCGCTGTCGCTGCCGTTGCACTAGGTACAAGCACCTCGATACTAAGTGCAATCTTTTCTACATTACTGGAGCCAGCGATGTATACCCTATAGCCCGCCTTCGCGGCTAATTGTGCGAGCACAATACCCAATTTGCCGGCACCAAGAATTCCGACCGTCTGTAAATCTATCATATACAACCTATTGTTCCGCTAGAAGTTCGCGTACTCGCGGAATCACTTCTTTACCGTAGAGTTCGATCATATGTAGTCGCACATCAGCAGGTGACGGTCCGTAGCCATAGACCATGTCAAAACGATGCGCCCCGACTACCTTCAGCCCATGAGCAATCTTGCGTGCTACCGTCTCTGGTGATCCGATATATAGTGAACCGTGCTCGACTTCGTTCATAAAATGCTCACGTGTCATTGGTTGCCACCCACGCGTCTTGCCAATGCGGTCCATCTGTTGCTTAAAGAGTGGAAAAGCTAGCTTGACTGCTTCTTCGTCGGTATCCGCAAGGAAGCCCGGTGAATGCATGCCAACAGGATACATCGTATGTCCGAACTGTTCCACGGAGCGCCTATAGAGTTCAACGTATGGCGCAAATCTATCCGGCGAACCACCAATGATAGCAAGCACCAATGGGAAATCATATGCCGCAGCGCGCACTACTGATTGAGGAGAGCCGCCCACACCAACGAATGTTTTCAGTCGGCCTGATTCGGTTTTCGGAAAGACATCGGCATTATTTAGTGCAGCGCGAGTCGTTCCCTCCCAAGTTACTGGCTTTTCCGTCAGGAGTTTTGAAAAGAGATCAATTTTTTCTTCAAATAGCGTATTGTAATCCTGCATATCATATCCAAAGAGTGGAAAAGATTCGGTAAATGATCCACGACCCAGAATTACTTGTGCACGACCATTCGATAGCGCGTCGACGGTCGCGAAGCGCTGAAAGACACGTACTGGATCATCCGAGCTAAGCACTGTTACACCAGATGCTAGCTTAATACGTTTGGTGCGCGTCGCGATACCCGCAAGTACCGTTTCAGGACTTGAAATAGAAAACTCCGAACGATGATGTTCGCCGAGTGCGATTACATCAACGCCAAGCTGATCCGCAAGAATCGCTTCCTCGACTACGAGTCGGATCGACTCCGCATAGCTGAGAAGATTTCCTCTTCCATCTGATGCCAGATCGCCAAATGTATCGAGACCGAATAAATATTCTGGTGATGTAGGTGTTTTTTTAGGCATAGCCCCTCCGTCCGTTCTATAGCTTTTTTGCATTTATACCGACACTATTGAGTAATTCCTGATCGAGCTGATAATACTTCTCAGTGCCTGCCTTACGTTCACGAAGCACGCCAGTTTGCACCAGCTTGCCGAAATGATGACTCATTGCAGGCTGCGACAGCTTCAAAAATTCGACACAGGTTCGTACAATTTCACTTCCGGCCATTTCACAGTCATCCTCTGCCAATTTGCGTACGACAGACAATCTCGTGCTATCAGCTAGGCTTTTTAGGATTATCGCTGTTTCGGTATGTTTCATAACCTATTTTCATTATATCGAAATATTTGAATATATCAATATTATTTATTCGCAAATTATCTATACGATATAGGGATTTATCTATTCTTCTCTGCCTTCAGGATCTTCATCGTCTGGCTCATCCTCACTCCGATCATTGTGTGGCTCTGTCGACATTAAAACATGTGGCCGGATCACTTTTCTAACAGATGAGTCAGCCTTCGCACCGAATACCAATGATTCATCACCGTAGCCGTGGCCCTCAGGAAGTTCAGACTGGCTAAAGACCCTGACATGTACACCTGGGATTAGTGACTCACTGCCGATGTATCGTCCTAGTGTCTTCTTTATCTCGCTGTCAAATGCCCGCACCACCGGACGAGCACCTAGGTGCGGCTGCTGAGCAGCGATCTCGATGAGGTGTACACGCGCTGCTTCGCTGAGCGACACTCGAACTCCGTGTTGTGGCTCGTAGTATGAATTTGCCTGTGCGATTTTGGTGTCCAGTACTCTTCCGAGACCTTCCATAGTCAGCGGATGAAATACTATTTGACGATCAATTCGACCAACAAATTCCGGTGCGAAGAAGTCTTCAAAGCGTTCATTTGCTACCTTCTCTAGCCTATCTTTATCCACTTCCTGCTTTTTGTCGGTACCAAATCCGAGCTGATTACCCGATAGCCGTGATGCCATTTCTTTTGCACCCAGGTTACTCGTCATAATGATGATCGCATCTTTAAAGCTTACTGTTTCACCGGTGTTGTTGAGGTAGAGCTCGCCATCGTTCATGATTTGAAGCATCAAATTGTAAAGCTCGGGCGCACCCTTCTCTATCTCGTCAAAGAGTATCACGGTGCCAGGCTCCTCTACCTTATTCTTAGAGAGGGGAGATTTCTGCTCACGTCCGACGTAGCTCGGTGGCGAACCAGTTAATATCGTTACTTCGTGGCCATTGGCAAAGTTCGAACAGTCGATCTTGATGAAGTTACCATCGAGTAGGCGCGCTAAGGCTTTGCCAGTTTCACTCTTTCCTACTCCCGTAGGACCGAGGAATGCTAGATTGGCAAGGGGTCGGTTGTCTTCACCAAATCGAGCCATATTCTGATCAAGCGTGTCAATGATAGCATCAATAGCCGCCGATTGATCAATGATAACTGATTCAAGCTCTTTACGGAGCTCTTCGTGTGGGCTCTCGACTGGAGCGAGCACCATAAAATTATCGATCGCATGTTCAGCCATTTTCTGTTTGGCATGTCGTGGCGTCGGCTCAAGTTGTGGCCATTCGACGGTAACTACCTTATTGGTTGCTTCTGGTGCAGACTCTGCTGCCATAACTCCCCCTTTTCGGCAAAACAAAAATCGCCCGTACTTAGGCGATTTGCAGCTTGTTCATTTTATGGGCGCGCACTCGTAGATACTCAAAAGTATCCATTATCTGCGCTACTCCCGTTGCTTCCATGGTCTAGTTATACCTGCTCATTATCCTAATGTAAAGGGCTATCATTCCAATTTGGCGCACCATTGATTCATTCCTAGACTACAATCTACGAAAGAGCTAATCCGATTGGCTACAGACGACATCAACAGAAGCAGCTTAAACTCAACTACAA
>JBPPME010000020.1:0-18443 GCA_051305895.1 Saccharimonadales bacterium (SeqCode) | reverse complement strand
AGCGTCAGCGTCGTCTTACCTGAACTTTCCGGACCATAGATTTCGATAATACGGCCCTTTGGATAGCCGCCACCAAGTGCTAAATCAAGTGATAGTGCCCCAGATGAAATGAGCTCTACATCTACTTTGTGCGCTTCACCAAGCTTCATAATTGATCCGTCACCAAACTGCTTAGTGATTTGATCCATCGCGAGACCGAGCGCCTTCAACTTACCTTCATTATCGGGCCTTTCGGATGAAACAGCCGCTTTTTCTGCCTTTTTTGCCATATAACCCCTCACTTATCTGCTCAAGGACTTATAAGACAAACCTGCGGTCTTCCTTATGACGCCAAACGTCGAAATAAATCCGTCCGTTCGAGCCGCTCTCTTCCCTTGCGCTATTCTATTAATCTGCTCATATTATATCGCTATCTGTCAGTTTTTGCTACAATAGACGTAATGAAACAACGTGGTTTTACTGTTATAGAATTGCTCGTCGTCGTCGTGCTACTCGTCAGTGTCGGTACGATATTCTGGATCCAGAAAAATAACATTGAAATCGCCAACCGTGATGACAGACGTCGCACTGCGATAAATTCAATGTACTACAACCTTGAAGATGTCTACTACAAAGAACATAAATCGTATCCTAAGACCATCGATGAGAAAGTACTAACCGCCATGGACAGCGAGCTCTTCACTGACCCGCTCGGCCACAAACTTGGTGAAGCCGATAGTGACTACCGTTACGAGCCACTCAACTGTGACAACGACAAATGCTCTGGGTATACGCTACACGCTCTCATGGAAAATGAAGCTGACTATGTTAAAACCAGTAAAAATAACTAGTCTTTAGCTTTCGTACGGATTGACAGGTCGGCCGTTTTTGAATGCCTCAACAGCATTGTTAAGCACCGCCACTTGCTCGCGAGGATTCTCAACGTACTGGAATCGATAAGTAGTCTCTTCGCCTTCTGTACTGAGACGGATTGTGCCGTAATTTAGAAGATGCTGTAAGATACCATTTTGCTTGAAACTGGCATCCTCAATACTGCCAAGACTCACTGTCTGTTCATGACGCGAAAAAAGACTGTTCTGTACTTCCTGAATGACGCTCTCACTAGTTAGATAGAACTGATTTTGCAGGTATACCCAAATTGCGATAGCCGTACCGACGCCAACAAGTGCCATCACTAACGTTATGAAAGGTGCAACCATAGCAAAGCTCGGCAGACCACTCGCTGTTGTATCGATTGGATATACAATCAATGCCACCAGAAATACCAGAAGCACCAATCCACCGGCAGCGACAGGAGTAAAAAGTCCAATAGGGTGACGTTTAAGCGAGAAAACAACATATTCTCCATCACTAATATTAAGATGTGGATATTGCTCACGTGATTTGCGCGTGCGCTCCATATTCTCTTCGCTAATCTCAAATGGTTTCGGATTTACCTCACGACTAGTATGCACAACATCCGGCTCGTTGGCGTATTGCGTGCGGATGCGTGGGTCATAGTTTTCACCAGATATTATCTGTGGCGCGGCAGTCACATGGGATGCTGGCGTATCTTCTTCATAAATCGGTTGCGCATTCACATCATAAGCAATCGGTTTGCGCGGCGGTTGATTTTCCATACATACCAGTATACTACTTTTTATTTTTACCAAGGTGCTTTTTGGCCTTCAGCGTAACCACGCGTCCGCGCGGAGTACGTTCAATGAATCCGATTTGCATCAGATACGGCTCATAGTAATCTTCGATGGTACTCATCTCATCCCCAGTCAATGCAGCGATGGTATTTAGCCCTACTGCTCTGTCATTATAATTTTCTATGATGCTCAAGAGCATGTTGCGATCAGCGGCATCAAGTCCCAATTCATCAATCTCCAGCAGGGCTAATGCTTTGTCTGTGATAATCGTATCGATGATACCGTCACCATTGACATCAGCATAATCACGAACACGCTTGAGCAAGCGGTTAGCAATGCGCGGCGTCAGACGAGCGCGGGTAGCGAGCGTTTCTGCTGACTGTGGATGAATTTTGGTATTCAATATACCTGCGGCACGCATAATAATTCTACTGATTTCATCTGATGTATAAAATTCGAGACGATGGACATGCCCGAACCGATCGCGCAATGGTGCCGCCAGACTTCCGGTACGAGTTGTCGCACCGATCACCGTGAATTTTGGCAGATCGAGACGCACGCTACGTGCCGCAGGACCCTTGCCAATAACAATATCGAGCTTATAGTCTTCCATCGCACTATAAAGTATTTCCTCTACAGCACGATTCAGACGATGAATCTCATCGATGAAAAGAATGTCACCGTCAGAAAGATTCGTTAGGATGCTAGCAAGGTCACCGGCACGTTCAATCGCTGGACCGGCCGTCACACGGATGTTCGCCCTCATTTCATTAGCGATTACAGTCGCCATAGTCGTCTTGCCAAGTCCCGGAGGGCCGTAGAGCAAAATATGATCAATCGGCTCACCACGCTTCTTTGCAGCATCTATAGCTAGCTTCAAGTTCTTCTTCAGTCGTTCCTGACCTACATAGTCCGCAAATGTCTGCGGACGTAGCGTCACTTCGATCTGCTGCTCTTCGCTGTCTTCCTCAGGAAGGCTAGTGTCAACAATTCGCTCAACTGCCATTACCCCTTCAGTGCCTCCGTTACACGATCGGCAGTAGAGAGATCAGTCGAGATACCTTCAAGCGCCGTAGTGGCGTCGGCAAGATTGTAGCCAAGCGCCATCAGCGCCTCAAGTGCTTCATCGCTAGCAGCTATCACTACCGATTTACCAAACGCGTTATTATTCGTGCGTAGTGCCAAACCAACTTTGTCATGTAAATCTACGGCCACTCGCTCGGCAGACTTTTTACCAACTCCACTAGCCTTTGCGATAAATACCGCATCACTGCTAGCAATGGCGTTGCGTACCGTTTCACCGTCAGCCAAACTCAAGATCGCCAATGCTGCTTTTGGACCAATACCTTGCACCGTGATGAGCAGTTCAAAAAGCTTCTTCGCCGCCAAGCTGGAAAAGCCAAATAAATCCTGTGACTGCTCGCGGATATGATGATACGTGTAAAATTTCACCTCTTCCTGAAGAAGTACGTGCTCATAGTCGCCGAGTGGTACCTGTAGTTCATAACCAATACCATGAACATCGACGATAATAGAATTTCCAAATTTTTCAGCCACTACCCCGGAAACATGTGCAATCATATGTACTAGTATGCCATAGTTACGGTGTTAATGGTAATCTATCTACCGGACAACCTGCGCTATCAACACTGGTTCCCGCTGGCGTTGTCTGACAAGTGTCGTCCTCGCTTGCTAGCCCATCATCGTCATCATCTTGTGGAGTCACACAATTTGGATCGTTGGCCGCAAGATTCTCGAGCCCCTCAACGCTACACATATCCTCCTGACACTGAGGATCGATGGCGAGTAAATATTCCTTGCCAGCAATCGTACACCGCGCTTCGTCAGGCTCACTTGGCTGATTATCAGACGGTCGCTCTTTTTGTGGTTCATTGCATCGCTGCGGCACATGACTTGTCAGAAATACGTCACTCTTGCCACCAAGAGTCGTACAAACCGTCACCTTTATTATTCCCGAAGGCTGTACAAACGTTGGATTAGCCATACCAATTGCCTGCCCCATCATGCGACGCCAAATTGGCCCGGCCATATCAGACCCACCACTGAGCATCATCGTATTATCATTATTCCCCGTCCAAACACCCACGACGATATCTGGCGTGTAACCAATTGTCCATGCGTCACGCGACTCATCAGTTGTACCCGTCTTGACGGCAACATTCTTTACTTTTCCGTCGGTACCAGTCACATTGAGCGAGCTACCGAATACCTTGCTACGCGTGGCATTGTCACTCAGAATATTCGAGAGCAGATACGCACCTTGTTCGCTCACTGCACGATGAAATTTTGAATTATCGCGATAAATGACCTGATCAAACTTATCTTCAATCTGCTCAATACTATAACGATCCTCAAGCACGCCCGCATTGGCAAACGCCCCGTATGCGCTTGTCATCTCCGTCAGCGGCACCTCGGCAGAGCCGATCGCAAGCGACAGCCCGTAATCTGTCGATTTATCCAAGGTGGTGATACCTAACTCTTTTGCACGAGTCACAGACGCCTCTATGCCATTCATCTGCATGACTTTCACCGCCGGAATATTGAGTGACCAGTCGAGTGCCTGACGTACGGTCACATTGCCATAGTAGCAGCGGCAGGCGTTTTGTGGTTTATAACCCCCGCCAAAGTCCGTTGCCTCGTCTTTAATGACAGTCGTCGGTGTAATCTTACCGCTTGCCAGTGCATCGGCATAATAAATCGACTTGAAGGTTGAACCCGGCTGTCGCGGTATCGTCGCCATATTTGTCTTCCCGAACTGTTCATTGTCGTAGTCACGACTTCCGACAAGCGCCAAAATACCACCAGTCTTTGGATCGATCGCAACCAGGCTGGCGTTTGATCCACCGTTAGCATCTATGTGTGCCATGCCAGCATCCACACTTTGTTTGGCGCTAGCTTGAAGTGACAAATCAAGAGTCGTATGTACCTGATAGCCAGAACGAAGTGACTTTTCCTCACCGTACTTATCGTAAAGTTCATTGAGTATCATTTCAGTGAAGTGCGGTGCTGAGTTGTCAGCGGCTGTTTGCTCGGCATACATAAGTTTCTCGGCGAGAGCGGCAGTTTTTTTATCTTCTGTTATATAGCCGTTGCGAACCATACGTATTAGCACCTCTTCTTGACGGCCTTTGGCCAGTTCGGAATCACCCGAGATCGGCGAATAATAACTCGGCGCAGGTAATACGCCGATGAGCATCGCACTCTCAGCAAGTGTCAAATCTTTTGGTGATTTATTGAAATAGGTCTTAGCCGCCTCCTCTACACCAAAAGTATTCTCACCGTAGTGTACCGAATTGATATACATCGTTAGGATCTCATCCTTGGTATAGCGCTGTTCAATAGCCTCAGCGACAATAAGCTCTTGGTACTTACGCATAACGGTCTGCTGGCTTGTTAGGAGGAGGTTTTTTGCAAGCTGTTGAGTAATGGTCGAACCCCCACCAGTAATTTCGCGAGACAGAATATTACCGTACAGAGCACGCAAAATGCTCGTAAACTGAAAACCTCCGTGCTTATAGAAGTCTTTGTCCTCGGAGGCAATAAGAGCATGTTGTAAGTCTTTCGGGATTTGGTCGAGTGGTATTATTGCACGATGCTCAGCCTTGCCAATACCAAAAAACGGCTTGTCATTCTTGTCGTAGAGCACGATACCGGTATTATTGCGGTTCATCAAGCGCTCTTGGTCGCCAATATCATTGTAATAATAGAGATAGGTAAGAATCGGTGTAGCGATTAGAAAGGCAAGAAATGGAGAGGCGGTTAGAAGAGTCTTCTGCCACCAGGTAAGCTGTCTAAACCATTCCCAACGACGCTTTGCAAAACGCTTCATTCTCTGGAAATGATTTATTTTTTTAGTATATCTACCCTGACGGTACATATGCCTATTATAGCAAAATACCGTTAATTCATGACTCTTGACATCAAGGCATGTGTAATCGCGGCTGCAAGCGCATCGGCTGCATCGTCAGGCTTTGGCACTTCTTTCAGGCCAAGCTGTATCCGCACCATTTCCTGCATCTGTTTTTTATCGGCCTTACCGTAGCCAGTCAATGTCTGCTTAATCTGCATTGGTGTATATTCGGCGATTGGCAATTGCGCTTTCCTGGCGGTGAGCATCGCCACCCCACGAGCCTGCGCTACGCCAATCGCAGTAGTAACATTACGGGCAAAAAACAGCTTCTCGATTGAAACCATTACAGGCTTCGTCTCGGCAATAATTTCCGTCAGCCCATCGAAAATCTCTTCAAGCCGCTCATCGTCGGGTGTGTACGGCGGCGTATGTATGACTCCCGCGGTGACAAAACTGAATTTTCCACCGACATAATCTACTACACCGAAACCTAAAATACCCGTCCCCGGGTCAATACCAAGAATTCTCATGCTCTCAGTATATCGTACCCGCGTCTACCGTACGACTTTACCTGCTGTCGATCTTGCTGTCTTGTTAGATAAAAAAGCTAAATCAAAAAAAGATGTATACAAATATATTTAGCTAATATCAGCATTGGCATGCACATTGACAACGTCATCCAAATCATCAAGCGCATCAAGCAGTTTCATGACTTTGTCGGCGGTTTCTTGATCACTGATTTCAACTGGCGTGTTGGCTACATACTGAAGTTCAGCATACTTCACTTCCAAACCTGCATCTAAGATTGCTTGGCGCACTTTTGCCAGATCTTTTTGGTCGGTATAGACGATGATCTCACCATCTTCTTCAACTGCATCTTCAGCACCGGCATCAAGAATTTCGAGTAGTGCATCTTCGCCAGCCGCGCCGACGGTAATCACTCCTTTGCGAGCGAATTGAAACATCACACTACCGGCATCAGCAATGCGTCCGCCGTTTTTCGCCAAAGCATTTCGCACTTCTGGAAAAGTCCGATTGCGATTATCTGTTGCGGTTTCGATGATAATTCCGACGCCACCTGGCCCCATACCTTCGTAAGCAACTTCTTCAAGTGCCGTGGCATTCTTATCAGCCACACGGTCAATGGCGCGCTGGATATTTGCTAATGGCATATTAGCCGCCTTAGCACGGTCGATGGCAAGCGCCAACGATGAATTCATTGTCGGGTCAGCGCCACCACGTGCCGCGATGGCAATCTGGTTGCCCATTTTCGTAAATACTGCGCCGCGCTTAGCATCGTTTACGCCTTTGTCACGCTTAATCTTTGACCATTTACTATGTCCAGACATTGAGTTGCTCCATTTAGATTTTTAGAAGAATTATAGCTATTATAACAGATTCACTAGAAGTCGACACCTGATGGTCTCCCAGGATTAATGTTCGTAGTATACTAAAATCATGAATGTCGCTATTGTTTACTTCGTGACACTTATCTTACTCTTTGCACTCGCTTATTTTACGCGGCGGCGCTTTGGCGTGCTAGGACTTGCTCTAGCAGCCGGTGCGATGCTTAGCGATTTATGGGCGCAGAAGCTCACCCCGATTATCGCCAGTACCGGTTTTAGCATCGTGATACCACCTCTCGCAACCATCGTCTCGGTACTGCTTGTTCTATTACCCGCCATACTACTCCTCTTCAGCGGCCCATCATATCACAAGAAAGGTGAGCAGTTACTCGGCGCCAGCCTATTCGCACTTTTGGCTCTCGCGCTACTTATCGAGCCACTCGGCTCTGCTCTTGTATTACAAGGCCAGAGCCGAGTCATCTACGAGTGGCTCATTGAAAACCGCGTCTACCTTGTAACACTTGGCCTTGTCACAGCACTGACCGATCTTCTCTTTGCTCGTACCCCATCGAAACCTTTAAGGCATTGACAAATACCTCTGTAGAGTGGTAGTATCTTCAGAGTAATTACCGGTTGTGGGTCCATAGCTCAGCTGGTTAGAGCACCTGCCTTTTAAGCAGGGTGTCGTGGGTTCAAGCCCCACTGGACCCTCCACTAAAGACCTCGACATTTTCGCTACCAGTCGAGGTTTTTTCGTGGTCATTAAAAATCAAAATGCCGAATTTCCTCAGATTTTTTCTATGCCCCAACTTTGTCTTTTTTTGGACGGCGCCTAGCATTCTGTTCAACATATTCAATGATTGGCGTTGCTACATCGCGCCCTGTTACTTTTTCAATACCAAATCCAGGGCTAGCATTCACTTCCAAAATCAGTGGCCCACGCTCAGAGCGCATCATATCTACACCTGCTACGTTCAGTCCCATAGCTCGCGCTGCTTTTACAGCCATTTTACGCTCTTCTTCAGTCAGCTTAACAATTGTACCCTCGCCACCCTTATGAAGGTTTGACCGAAAATCATCATCTAGACTTTGTCGCTTCATACTCGCTACTACGCGACCACCCACTACGAATGCGCGAACATCAGTTCCTGCCGATTCCTTTACGAATTCCTGCAATAAGACATTCGTACCATCTTCATTAGAAAGATAGAATGCCTGCAGTACTGACTTTGCAGCCTTCTTACTTTCGGCCAATACCACACCATTGCCGTGAGTACCGCGAGCCAACTTGATAATCACTGGCGTACCGCCAAGCTTTTCTAGTAAGTCATCGATGTCTGTGGAATTACGACTAAACACTGTCTTTGGGATACCTACGCCGGCCTTTGCTAATAGTTGTAAACTGCGTAATTTGTCACGCGAACGGTTAATAGCAATGGAACTCGACGCCATGTACACGCCCTGCGTCTCAAGCTGACGCACGATAGCCGTGCCGTAGTTTGTCATATTACTGGCAATGCGTGGGATTACAGCATCGAATTTTGCCATATCCTCGCCACGATAACTCACAGTCGGATTGTTCTTCTCAATACTTGCATAGCACTCGCGATATTTAATTACCTTTACATCGTGTCCACGAGCCAGCGCTACTTGTTTGAGCCGCTTTGTTGAGTAATTACCTGGACCGTTGCTAAGAATTGCGATTTTCATGATGGATTTCCTTTCATCGTTTTCAGAGTATTGGCGAGGCCACGCTGCTTATGCTTTTGATTTATTCCTTTGAACATGCTTGGATTATAATTGACCTCAATCACATACCATTGTCCCGTTTGTCTATCTTGAAGGATATCCACACCAGCGATATCGCGCCTCATTACAATTGCCGCACGAGTTGCGATTGTAATCATCTCTGGATTTGCTTTGTCGATATCAATTTCTATTGCATTTGCTGAGCCGACAGGCTTGTTCAGGTGATCACGCAGTGAATCTTCACCATGCTGCACGGATTTTCTATATACCACTTGGATGGGCTCATGCGCCATAACAACAACTCGATAATATCCGTCGCTCACGATATAGCGCTGTGCAATAGTAAGTTTACTCCCCGACAAGCGATGAGTCGCCTCTTCAAAATCACTTACACTACGCACCAGAACATTGTCCCGTCCACGATCTGCGAAGGCATTCTTCAGTACAAAAGTCGAGCTGTATATTTTTGATAGTTCATCATAACTAGTAGCTGTAAGACCATGCGTTATCCAAGTACTAGCCGGGACTGACACTCCCCCTATCGCAAGGATAAAGAGTTCACTTAATTTCGAAGTAGAGATTGCCGAGGCAACTTCACTGTCGATAAAATCAACGTGACGATACTGTAGATACCGAGCAATCGCAGTGGCCTGCTCCTGATAGGATTTCTGATAATCTTTGAAGTACACCAGAGATGCACAGGCGATATCTGTACCATCTGGTAGGTTAATCATCGGTACTCCTTGATCGTTAATGTTGTACGCCAAATCACGATAATGAGCCAGTTCGAGATCGAAATTACCTTCTCTCGCCACACCGTCAAAGAATTCACGTGTCTGCGCATTTCGTACTGAACAAAGTACGACTACCGTATCGTTAGAGCGGGTTTTCTCTGGCGTGATAATATTACTTCGCGATACGTCCACGAGGAAGCGTTTGTTTAGAAAGCGTTTGCCGATAAGGATGGGGAAACGGCTGTTCGAGCGATTTGCCAGTGTAAACGACGCTCTGTAACGCTTCCCAGCAAATTCAATCTTCAGCCACACACGATATCGAAACTCTTCTATACCAAAGGAGTTTTTAACGCGGGTCACGCGATATCTACTCGTTTTAATAACATGCCCTGTGTAGAACGACGAATGGGGAGCAAATAGAACAAAAGATAATTCCCCTTCATGCTCTTCTATGTCACTAGCCCATATAGATGAACCGTCAGCACCGGTGTCAATCTTCGCGAGTACCGCTGCATCGCTATTTTCCGGTAGCACTAAAAATTCGGTCGTACCTACAACAGGAAGTGCGGCAGTTGTTTTTTTCGTTACAACCACAGCTTACTACTCGTACCTTGAGAAATATTTTTTGACTCATTTAACATAATATTATACTATCATATTTTTACAAAAAGTCGATATACTAACACTTCTCAAGGTGCTTACGTCTTATTAAAATATTCCCCTTTTCTTGGCACCATCGAATTGCTCAAGAAGCTCTTTTTGCTTTTTGGTGAGCTTGGTCGGGGTGTCGACAACAATTGAGACTATGTGCGGACCGCGTTTGCCCGTACGAAGGTGCGGAACGCCATGACTGGAAAGCTTGAAGTCGGTGCCACTTTGCGTACCGGCTGGCACGATCATACGTACCGTCCCGTCAACCGTCTCGACGTCTATTTCTGTACCGAGTGCAGCATCAATCATGCTGATATGCTCTTCACTCAGAATAATATCACCTTCACGGGTAAACTTTTTGTGTGCCTTGACGCGAATATGGACATACAGGTCACCTTTTGGCACGTTAGCCGAAGCTTCGCCGCGCTCTTGCAGACGGATTGTTACACCGTCGTCAATACCAGCCGGTACTTTAATTGTGATAGATTGCTCGCGACGATCGGTACCCTTTCCCTTACAGACGGTACAGAGTTTTTCGGGCACCTGACCGCGCCCCTTACAGGTTTCACAGGTAACCGTCTGCTGAATAGCACCAAACATCGTGTTCATGACACGGGTCTGTTGTCCGGCACCTTTACAAGTCGGACATGTTTTCATGCTGCTACCTGGTTCCATGGTTGTGCCGTGGCAGTGAGGACATTCATCGTCCATGGTCAAGCTGATTTTTTTCTCTACACCAAATATCGCCTCTTCAAAATTAAGCGCGATCGATGTCTCGACATCACGTCCACGACGTGGCTCTTGTCTTCCCTGTGAGCCACCACCAAAGAACTGACTAAAAATATCGCCAAGGTCACCACCACCAAAATCGAAGTGAACGTTCTGCCCATCGAAGCCTTCAAATGGATTGCCACCTCCAGATGCTCCACCACCCACGCCCGCATGACCGAACTGGTCGTAGCGTTGACGTTTTTGGGCATCCTTTAAGACTTCATAGGCTTCGTTTACCTCTTTAAACTTCGCCTCATCACCACCGTCTTTATCAGGGTGGTATTTGACCGCTAATTTACGGTAGGCTTTCTTAAGTTCATCAGCCGAAGCACTCTTCGAAACACCCAATACTTCGTAGTAATCACGCTTGCTCATTGGTACTATTTTAGCACTTGATAGTCGCGAGTGCTAGTCTTGTATACTAGGTACATGAGACATTAACTAGTCGTTTTGATCGGTTCTTCAGATGCAGGAAAAGTACTATCAGTGACTTCACATACGATAAACCCGCCACTAATGCGCTACGTTCGCTATTTTCGACTATCACAGCTATCAGTCGACGGTAAAATTCCGCTTCTATGCATGTGCGACTGAGTACGATTCTGAAATTTGTCTCACAAGCTACATTACTAGTCTATTTAGTCGTCGAATGCGAAGCCTACTTGCTACATTCAAGCAAAGACTTAAAGCTCTCGGCAATGCTGATAAACAGTACAAGCATGTTGAACCGTAAGCTGAAATCACTACCAGCCGCAAGCACCAAGACACTTTACTCCTGATACATCGATTCCGCCCGAGCAATGCATCGCGCAGAGACTTTTGTTAAGCTCGATATGTTAACTTAAAACTTCTGGCGGATATGATCAAAGCTGAACTTCCAAGTCGCGTCGGTCTTTTTGTGTGGATTGAAGATATTTTCCGGATCGTAGAGATGTTTGATATCTTTCATGACATCGAGAACTTTAGCTGAATACATTTCCTTGAGCCATGGACCACGAACCATACCGTCGTTGTGCTCACCTGACACACTACCACCGTAATGGATGACGAGATTATTCACTTCTCGCATTGCTGGCTCTAGCTTGGCACGCTCCTTTGGATTTTCAATCTTCATCAATGGAATAACATGGAAGTTTCCATCACCCATGTGGCCAGCTACTGTAGCAAACAGTTTATACTTCTTAATTATCTTGCGTAGTTTCGGTAGAAATTCTGTGAGATGAACTGGTGGCACAACAAAATCATCAATAAACGGTGCAGTGTGCTTGTCTTTAACTTTGCTACGTAGCAATTGGAAGCTATTACGACGCATAATCCAAAACTTTTCACTCTTACCTTCGGTTGGTGTCTCTTCAAATCCGTTAATTTCATAATGTGCCCGTTTAATCCGAAGCTCTCGGTGAAGTGTGCGCACCTTTGCTCGGACTTCATCCTCAGTATCACCGTTGAACTCAACCATCAAAATAAGCTTCGGGATGCCACGTAGCAGTTGCAGAGCATCAGGAATCAGATTGAATGCCAATTTGACGAAGCCGAAGGGACCGAGCATCTTGAGAAAGCTCGGAAAGAACTTGATTGACATCCACATCGTCTGATCATCAAAGCTTTCAAATGTCGCCGGCTTGTGTTTGAGAATGAGTGGAACCAATTCACCAAGACTGTTGATGTCCTTGAGGAAGAGCACTAATAGTCCCGAATGTTTGCGTGACGGTACGAGCTTTACCTTACCTTCCGTCATGATACCAAGTGTCCCCTGTCCGCCCACAAATAGTTTTGTAAGATCAAAAATACCCGTTTCACGATCCCAGACGTTCCATAGATGATAGCCCGTAGAATCTTTCGATACCTTCGGCTTCGCAGCCAGGATAGCATCATAATTGGCTTCGAGAATATCAAATGTCTTTTTGTAAAGACGTCCCTCATAATCTGTTTGGCTCATTTTCCGTACCAATTGTGCCCTGGTAAGTGGCCCGATAGTGTACTCGTTGCCATCGGCAAGCACAACTTTCATTTCAGTCACATAAGTGTCAGTCTTACCATATTCAAGTGATTTTTCGCCACCAGAATTGTTATTAAACATACCTCCGAGTGATGCTAATTCACGGCTTGCCGGATAGCTTGGAAGCAACACACCTTTTTTCTGTGTTTCAGCATCGAATTCACGGTATAGCAGACCTGGCTGCACAGTAGCTTCCTCTTCGCTTAACTCCACAAGCTTGGTCAAATGCCTACTGACATCGAGTACGATTGACTGTCCGATGGCTCCGCCCGACATATCGGTACCGCGCGAACGTGGTGTAATGCTTAGATGGGGATACGCTTTTTTATTTTCACCGACAAATTTAACAATCGCCTTAATATCTGCCACATCCTTTGGAAAGCCGACTATCTCTGGTGTTAATTCGAATAGGCTCGCGTCATGTGAATAAAATTCTCGTGTTTCGCTGCTCGTATCAAGTTCACCTTTAAATACCTTTGCTAGCTCTTTTTGTAAATCCATACTGCTTATACTGTACTGGGATAATGCAAAAACCACAAGTAATACATTATATATTAAGGTAATAAAATACGAAGTAACCAAACTTACAAATTTTGAATCACGCGAGATAAAGTAGAAACACTTGAAAACATTAACCTAGAAGTCGGCACTAGTGAATAAATCCAGCCCAGTACAGTAATTACCGCGCATAACACTGATATCCATGCAAAATAAGTATCATTTTCCAAAGTGGCCACGATTTCGGCAAACCAATCAGCTTTAGACTCGATCAAGTCATCAAAGTTTAGGCTAAAGGTATTACGGAATGAAAGTTGACTGCCGGGGACAACTCGTTATGTGGCTTACAGCTCAACGCGTGCCGTAAGCAGTATTCCGCTAAATACTTACTTGGTATTTGATATTGAACTTGTCGCTATCAAATAGACTCCGACATTCTATACTTCAGTAGGTGATTTATTAATCGTAAATAGTTTCGCAATACTCCATCCAATCAAAGTATAGACAGCAATCGCCACTAGAGAACTGATTTCAAATATAGATTATGCATGCTTTGACTGATAGTTAAAAATCCCGAAGAACGGCGCAGCAAATACTCCGCTAAATCCATATAAGAAGTCGACAAAGGTGTTATCACGATTAGCCACAAGGAGTAGCGACGTAATTCTGAGTGCAAGCAGTATCGTGATGAAGCCGACGATGAAGTAAATAACCCGCCGTCCCACTGTTGTGCCTGGTGCTTCATCGCGGTCTGCCAGCTGTCGATTCTCAACAATCTTAATTTGTCGTATCTCTTTATGATCCATTACTTACTCTTTTATTTACGAAAAGCCTTTAAGACTGCGAGCAAAATCACTGCGCCGACCACTGCAACAAAGAAGCTCCAGATATTAAAGCCGCTGACACCAGAACCGCCGAAGAAACCAAACAGCCATCCACCGATAACTGCACCAAGAATACCAACAATAATATTCGCGACAATTCCCTGATCCTTATCAGTTCCTGCAAATTTTGACGCTATCCAGCCCGCCAATCCACCTAATACTATCCATCCGATTGGCCCCATTACATCCATGTATACCCCCTCTAGATTAGTTGTACTTCTATTATACTCCAGATTAAAAATCCCCGCATCTGTGCTAAGAGCGGGGATTTAAGTTTTGTCCTACGTTCGATTATTTTTTATCTTCGTCAACAACTTCACCTTCGACTGGCTCATTTTTGTCATCTTGCTTGTCCGCATTGTCAGAGGCAGGTACTTCGTCGCTAGTTGCTGTTTCATAGAGCTTGGCGCCGATTGGCATGATAGTACTAGTCAATGTCTTTGCAGCCGCTTCAAGCATATCCTTATCGGCATCAATATTCTCTTTGAGCTTTTTCGCTTCCATGACGGCATCTTCAATAACTTTTTTATCATCATCCAAAATCTTTTCTTTGTACTCATCTAGCATTTTTTCCGCTTGATAGATAGCATTTTCCAGCTGATTACGTGCGTCGACGGATTCACGCTTCTTCTTGTCTTCGTCTGCGTGCGCCTCAGCTTCCTTCTGCGCTTTTTCAATATCTTCCTTGCTCATATTACCAGAGTCTTGAATGGTGATCGATTGTTCTTTGCCAGTACCCTTGTCCTTGGCAGTAACATTGAGAATGCCGTTGGCATCGAGATTAAAGATTACTTCAACTTGCGGTACACCTCGCGGAGCTGGAGCGATTCCATCGAGGATGAAACGACCGAGTGATTTATTGTCACTGGCCATTTCACGTTCACCTTGCAACACATGAATTTCTACTTGTGGCTGGTTGTCACTAGCAGTTGAGAATGTCTCAGATTTGCTCGTAGGAATAGTGCTGTTGCGCTCGATAAGCTTAGTTGACACACCGCCCATAGTTTCGATACCAAGTGAAAGTGGTGTAACATCGAGTAGAAGCACATCCTTAACATCACCAGCAAGTACGCCACCCTGAATAGCAGCACCGACGGCTACAACTTCATCCGGGTTCACACCTTGAAGTGGGTCTTTACCAAAGATGCTCTTCACCTTTTCGATAACTGCAGGCATACGAGTCATACCACCAACGAGTACGACTTCGTCGATATCAATCGCTTTCAGATCGGCATCCTTAAGTGCTTTTTCGACTGGGCCTGCAAGACGGTCGATAAGATCTTTTACGAGCTCTTCAAGCTTGGCACGACTCAATGTATACTCAAAGTGCTTTGGACCATCCGCATCAGCCGTAATAAATCGTAAGTTAATTTCGTAACTTGTAGTGCTCGAAAGTTCTTTTTTCGCCTTTTCTGCTTCATCTTTAAGGCGTTGAAGCGCAGCATTGTCTTTTTTGAGATCAACACCTTCAGTCTTTTTAAACTCTTCAATGAAGTGATCGACGATACGATTGTCGAAATCTTCGCCACCAAGGTGGGTATCACCATTAGTACTACGTACTTCGAAGACTCCGTCACCGAGTTCAAGTACAGACACGTCAAATGTACCTCCACCGAGGTCAAAGACTGCGATTTTCTCGTCTTTTTTGCTCTCCAGGCCGTAAGCTAGAGCTGCAGCGGTCGGCTCATTGATGATGCGCTTTACTTCAAGACCAGCGATCTTACCAGCATCTTTTGTCGCCTGACGCTGTGAATCATCGAAATAGGCAGGCACAGTGATAACTGCTTCCGTTACCTTATCGCCAAGAAAAGCTTCAGCATCAGCTTTGATTTTTGAGAGGATCATTGCTGAGACTTCTTCTGGCGTGTAATCCTTACCACCTAGTTTCACCGCGACGCCATCACCTTTTTTGACGATTTCGTATGGCATGATGTCATGGTCTTTTTGAACTTCTTTGTCTGAGAATTTACGGCCGATTAGACGTTTTACACCATAGATGGTGTTCTTGGCATTAGTAACACGCTGACGTTGCGCTACTTGACCAACAAGACGCTCGCCCTTCTTATTGATAGCGACGACGCTTGGGGTCGTACGATTACCTTCGGCATTAGTGATGACTTCTGGCTTACCAGCCACCATGTACGCGAATGCGCTATTGGTCGTACCAAGGTCGATTCCGATGATTTTGCCCATGAAAATTCCTCCTATTATCTTAATAATGATGTAGTATCTGTCATTATTTTAGCACTCCTCGCTGTACAGTGCCAAATCTGTATCTAGTATAAAAAATTAGCACTCTCATGTCAAGAGTGCTAATAATGAAACTTCAAGGCTAGTACTCCTTAGATGAATTCAATAGTGGTAGAGTAGTAAGTGTGATTCTATACACTATCATCAGCCTACTGTTGATTCTCATCTTAGGTGCATACCTGACAAATCCATTTAGTCGTTTAACAGTTATTCGTCGTACCTACAGTATCAAAATCTATGATGATGCCGTCAAGACAATTAACAATAACTATAGGCTAAAAATCCGCCAGTCTCCTCCATACAAAATCTTTGCTGTTCTGAAAAACGGTGTACACATTCTCGAGAGTCGCTGGCTCAAGAGTCCCACAAGCAAAAATAGCACTGTAGAGACTATCGTCAATGACATCTACGCCCTACGTTTCAATCCAAAAAAACTACTTCTTACTTCGGGTGACCATTTTAGCGCGCTCTTCGTGCGAAATCTCGGGGTCTTCTATTATCCGTCGCTTGACACGCATATTTCAGCCGATGAGACTGTCTGGCAGAATCGCCAGAGTACCTACATACAAACGCTGGCATATGCTCTCGGTGTCTTTGATAAACATGATACCCTCACCACCACCATTGTACCGACTGGTAGACACGTTGCGACCTGCGTGAATTTTTATGCCTACCCGTCTGATACGCTCTACGGTATGCTCTACGGCCTCGCACATGTTCTTGGCATAGAGACGGGACGTCCTTACGACTACGATACCTCTCGAATAAACCAACTTGACATCCTCGCAGCGGCCACGGAACTTCACCAAACCTACCAAAAATCACTCACCAGCCATTACACACGCTACCGACAAAAAGTCTATGATGAAAAACGTGGGCTTATTGACCCACGCATACGCATGTCAGGTGCCAAGGATATCACCAAACGCTCATCTGCCTTCTACGACAATGTGATTTTCTGGAAGACAACCCAGCTCGCTCAGATACTCGGACTTATTGATGAAAACCAGACATTTCTCGACGAGCTTAAAACACGCATCATCTCTACCTACTGGCTGGAAGATGAAGGCTATTTCCTTGAAGATTTATCTATGGAAGGCCAACAAGAAAAATATTACTCATCTGACTGGCTAATCGTGCTAGCAACTGGCTTTTTAAATCCTGCACACTCCGATGAGGCCATCTACTTCACGCGTAGCATCGACTATATCCATGAAATGGAGATTGATCGGCCATTCGCCATCAAATACCAACACGAGACTCGTGCTCATCGACAGTTCGCCGCAGTGCGTCTAGCAGTTGCAAGTTATGGCGGAGATAGCATATGGAGTTTCTGGGGTATGGAGTATATAAAGACGCTCATAGCACTTTACCGCACTACTGACAAAAAATGGTATCTGAAAGAAGCCGATTACCATATCAAAAAGTATGAAGCAGCCATCATAGAATATGGTGGCTTTCCAGAAGTCTATGATACTCATGGTATCATGTTGCAAACACCGCTATACCGCAGCATCCGCCAGACTGGCTGGGTAATCGGCTTCGATCAAGTCTGCCGTATCCGTGAATCCATAGCATAAAAATAGTTATTGCAAATTACTCATGCTAAAGCTATAAGTGCACGCATCATATCATGTCTGTGACGTAGCACTACATCTTTATTCTTATTACACTCAGTACTATTATTAGTTTGAATTTAGCACGAGCACCAAGGAATAGTGTCCAACTACTTACGTGTAACTTTTACCATCGCATGGCGGATAGGCTGACCGCTCAGGAGATATCCTGCCTGTAGCTCTTCAGCAATGACTTCGTGCTCACCTTCGACATCTTCGTCGAATTGAATGGCTTCGTGTAGTTCCGGATTGAACACAGTCCCCGCCTTGGCATCTATACGAGCAAGATTGAGTCCTTCGAGAGCTTTTTCTAGGTTCTTCACCAAGCCTGAAACACCCTGCGCCCACTTATTGTCCTTAAACTCTTCTGGCGTATGTACTACAGCACGTTCGATGTTATCGATTACTGGTAGAAGCTTGAGAATTGCTGCCGACTGTCC
>JBPPME010000101.1:0-3872 GCA_051305895.1 Saccharimonadales bacterium (SeqCode) | reverse complement strand
TACTAGAATAGTCTGCGCCTTTTCTTCGGCATCTTCAGCTGTTTCTTTCTGCAGCTTCGCTATCAAGCCTACGAGATCATCCTTGATATCACGCTCGGTCATTTGCATGAGTTTTTCGGCAGCTTCTGCTTTTTTCAAACCAGCGATTTTTTCGAGCTTTTCTTGTTGGCGTGAACGAATGTCACGAATTTCTCCTTTCAGACTTTCGACTTCATTTTCTTCATGACGAAGTTTTTCGACCCGCTTGTCGAGCTCGTCAAGCTTATGGTCAAATGATGTTTCGCGGTCAGCTAAACGATCTTCCATTTTTTTGATTTCTTTACGACGCTCCTGTTCAAGCTTCACAGCTTCGTCTTTTGCTTTGAGGACAATATCACTCGCCTTGCGTTCGGCGCTCGCAATCTCTTTCTCGACTTTCTCTTTGCCATTTGCATGTCGTTGGCGATCATAAGCGACTTTTCCGCTGACACCAGCTAACAAACCGATAATAACGGCAATACCTGCTTCCATATATCTTCCTTTTCCTCGAGGAGCCCCCGCTACGTGTTCATCGTAGCGTATTGATATCAAGGGTCTCGATTGTATCAAAAATTAGTGAATATCAGTCTCTCTCGGGACTATACTTATTATAGCGTGTTTTCAAAAAAATGTCGTGCTATTTTCGAGGCTTAGTGACGTTCGCATCGCGGCCGTAGTAAGGTAAAACGATCTTTTCATCCTGGCCGGAGTGAAGCTTCCTGAGTACCTCATTCTGCCAATCACTACCCTCGCCGCCAACGATAGGAATCCGCTCGCTATCAGATAAGGTGTTGAGCACCGTCATACCGATACGAAGCCCTGTGAAGCTTCCTGGGCCACGGAATATGCCGATGCCATCGATATCTGACCAGGAATACCCACGACTCTCAAGCGTGTCCTTTAAGTGACGCAGTAACAACCGCGATAGATCACGATCAGCCTGCCATAAAACAGTTTCTGACTTATCGCCATCGATAAGCCAAGTCCGACATTCGGCAGTGGAAGTATCCAATAACAAAATCATGTGAGTTGCTCCTGTAGTCCCCGACTCTTTTCGCCACTGGCTTCGATCTCGACATCACGCTCGGTCTCGGCTGTCGCCATGATGCGAATCGTCAGATGGTCATCTTCCAGAGCGTCACGGATGATGTCGCCCCACTCGATGATAATCACTGCTTTATCATCATCTTTCTCTTCAATAAGCTCATCTGCCATGATACCCGCTTCATTTAGCCGATAAAAGTCATAGTGTATAAGCCGTAGACCACTTGGTGCATCGTATTGATTACTAATAGTAAACGTCGGACTCTGAATATTCCCAGTTATGCCCATGCCACGTGCCAGTGCCTTAGTGAGTGTCGTCTTACCGGCACCGACATCGCCGATTAGTTCGATCACCTGCCCACCTTCAACAGCTCGGCCAAGTTTTTCGCCAAATACGTTCATTGCCTGCTCGTCAAAGTGGTATTTCATTTCTTCACAGTATACCATCTCGAGGAGTCTCGTCTTGAGCATACTTGCCAAACGCTGATATACTATAGCTATGCTTGTCGCTGCTGAACGCCTAATTGACACACCGGTCATGAGCCTGCAAACAGGTGGTCGGTTAGCTCGTACTAAAGCTCCTGTCATTGATCCTCGCAATCTGACTATTCTTGCCTACGAGTTACAAGGACAACATTTGGATATTCATCCGTCATTTCTGCGCATGATCGATGTCCGCGAACTGAGTAATATGGGTCTTATTGTTGATAGTAGTGATGAATTCATCGGTTTGGATGATGTCATCAAGATAAAAGAAGTTTATGAGATGCATTTTGAGCTCCTCGGTGTCACCGTGCGCGATTCTAGGAAGCGCAAATTAGGCAAAGTCACTGGCTATTCACTGGAGCCCGGCACCTTCCTTATCATCCAACTCAATGTCAAACGTCCGCTCCTAAAAAGTTTCAACGATACCGAACTAATCATTGACCGCTCGCAAATCGTCGAAATTAGTGACGAGGAAATAATTATCAAGCAAGACGAGACACCGCTTAGTCCGGCCAAGCGGGCCACTAGTGTCTATGCCAATCCTTTCCGCAATGCCGGCCAACAGCCGCAGCCTGAAACGATTACGACTCAGCAAGAGCATTCTTAATATTATCGTAGCTAAAGCCTTGGCGAGCAAGATATTGCATAAATTTCTGCTCATCTGGATAGCGGGCGCGTTTCTTGGCGATGATTTTTACTAGCTCGTCTGCGTCCGTACGCGACGACTCCTCCAAATATCGCTCGATGATGGTCCGTTCGACGCCTTTAATGCGTAGCTCCGCGATAAGCTTGCGTCGGCTCGTACCCTTCGTTTGATTTCGATTCTCCAACCAGAAACGAGTGAATTTATCATCATCAACATAGCCTTTTTCAACGAGACGGTCGTATACACGATCGGCGACTTCCTGGCTGACACCGAGTTTTTCGATTATCTCGCCGGTTCTGGGGCTGCGTTTTTTCGTGCTACGTGTTTTGCGCCACAAATAATCACGTACCTCCTTGGCACTGTGTGGACGTATCAAACAATACTCCAGTGCGCGGTTATAGAGTCTGCTGTACCGACCCTCAGTTTCAAGCCTGATAAGTTCCGCTTCACTATATTCCTTACCAATTTTTATTCCGAGGTCACCGACCTGAAATACATCGAGCGAAAAACGATACCTCCCATCGACTGATACGTTGATGCGATTTTTGTCACGCGC
This sequence comes from Saccharimonadales bacterium (SeqCode), assembly GCA_051305895.1. Classification (GTDB taxonomy): domain Bacteria; phylum Patescibacteriota; class Saccharimonadia; order Saccharimonadales; family Saccharimonadaceae; genus JBPPME01. The sequence continues at coordinate 1,122 of JBPPME010000101.1, read as the reverse complement.
TTGAAGAGAGATGTCAGTGATTTTCATTGCCACATACGTTATTTTTCTTTGCTTCTTTCGCAAAAACTGCCTGTTCTATATCGATATCTAACTTATTACTCAGAGATAGTAGTAGTGAGAAGACATCAGCTAATTCATGTTTGATAACTTGATCGCGAGCATCAGCTACCATTTTGATGCCATGAAACGGCCGGATTGTCTTGACTAATTCCCCAACCCCTTGAAGGAGTAGCATAAATCTCCCTTGTGCTATTTCATGATTAAATCCGCGCTGCAATGATTTCATAGCTACGTAGTGCTGCAATTCAGTAAGTGTAGGATAATCTGATAGGACAGCGTCGTCCGCCACGACTATGCCTCGGTTTCAGCGACTTTTTTGCGAACTGCTTTCTCGATTTCAGTGAGAACAGTTGGGTTTTCTTTCAGATAGACCTTAGTTGCTTCGCGACCTTGGCCAATTTTAGCGTCTTTGTAGTCAAACCACGCACCTGCTTTTCCGACAATACTATGCTCAACAGCAAGATCGAGGACATCACCAGTCTTACTGATACCTTCGTTGTACATAATGTCGAACTCAGCAACACGGAATGGTGGCGCAATTTTGTTTTTCACCACCTTTACCTTCGTGCGGTTACCAATGATCTCGTCACCGATTTTCAGCTGTCCGGTGCGGCGAATATCTATGCGAACGGACGCATAGAACTTCAGCGCGTTACCACCGGTCGTCGTCTCAGGGTTGCCGAACATCACACCGATCTTCATACGAATCTGATTGATGAAAATAACGGTTGTCTTGCTTTTATTGATGATGCCTGTCAGCTTACGCAAGGCTTGGCTCATCAAGCGAGCCTGGAGACCCATATGACTGTCGCCCATATCACCGTCAATTTCAGCCTGCGGGACAAGTGCGGCCACGGAGTCGACAACTACGAGGTCTACAGCATTGGAACGTACCAATGTTTCAGCAATCTCTAGCGCCTGCTCGCCATTATCCGGCTGCGAGACTAATAGGTTATCAGTGTCAACACCAAGTCGCTTGGCATATGCTGGGTCAAGCGCATGCTCGGCATCGATAAAAGCTGCCATACCACCCGCTCGTTGCACTTCAGCTATAGCGTGTAG
>JBPPME010000050.1:0-2055 GCA_051305895.1 Saccharimonadales bacterium (SeqCode) | reverse complement strand
TTGAACCTAAATCAAAATCGGATGCGCAAGAAAGACGACCAAATAGACTACTCTGGTTTCGCCATGCTCAAGAATCTCGAGATTCACGAGAGGCTCACATTTACACAAAATGAGCTCCGAAAGCGACCTCGTGATCCGTATGTGTGGAAATATAATCGAGTAGATCTGTACCAAAGGTTTCCTGCGTCCTTGGAGACGTTGACGGTTTGTCCCTCTCCCTCTCCCTCTTTCTGATTCATATGAACAGGGAATGCTAATCATTTGAGCGTAGATACATTTCGATTCAGGCTCGTACATTCTGAAGAACAAATTGTCAGAGAAGACAGAGAATTATTCTTGGATATTGGCTCTTGCGAACTGCAAGGCTTCGTATCTTCAGAGGTTGTCCAAGGTTTCCCTAATAGAGAGGGTGGATTGGGAATATCAAGATCGTGATGTAAGATCACACCCCCAGTATGTGGCAGCGCAGGAGTGGGAGTACCCATTAGAGGTTCTGAAAGTGTTCCGTAAAGCTGGTATTGCACTGACGGTCATGTTAAGACCGCCGGAACAGGGTTTGAAGCGCCAGGATCTAATTATGGATGAATTGTTTACATCAGATAGTGATTGATGTATACCTGAGGAGTAGACCACGTAATGAAAATTTTCAGTCGTGCCGACCTACTGTTCAGGATATTTCATGTTTTGTGTATTACATTACAGAACGCTAAATTCTATCGCCGCTACTATTCTCTGTTTTGTCCTTTCCCATGAAACCCACATATGCTGCTCAGAGCTCTGATCAGTTATTTGTTCTCGGTTCTATCAGTCGCATCAGAGGCTACCCTTGACCTTGCCCTTGTTAGGGCTCACCCCGCACTTCAGTGATGCCTTTATACGATCTAGCATTTACTTCACGAAAGCATCGTTCATCCCTTCGAGGTCGAGGTCCTAAATATCTTAACCGAGAATTCACTGCATTGCCCGTCTATGTCTGCCCCAGACCCTCAGGGCGTCAGCAGCACCCAGCAGCGGGCTTTTCTGCGCTAGTCACTTTTTTGGCGTTGATTGCGAGGACGAGGACGAGGGTCAGGGCAGTAAGACCAGGTCGACCGCGTACTGTACTAATCTCTGAAATAAATAAACTTTTGAGTTCCCGGTACTGTACCCCGTACCTGCATTGGAATGTCCGGTTCCCGGATGCTGGTCCCTGTTGCCGACCGATCCGGATGTTCATCCGAGCGGATTCGATGTTTGTTGGCAGGGGTGTTTTCTCTCTTTCGCGAGTCTCTTTCGCGAGATCTGGGGGCTTAGTTGGGAAGTTCGTTGCGATGATTTGTACGGCTGTTCGGTTGTTGCAAGTTTTCAAATCTGTGTCGTTTCTCGATGCCGTTGTGTCGAGCGATACGTTTCCGCTTGTGCCACTTGTCTGCACGAAGAATGATAACATCCAATGGCTATGTCGTCTATACTGTGATGCCGCTTGATATTTCAAACTTTATCTGAATATCTAAATCCTTCGATCCACCATGATCCAAAGTGACTACTGCTTGTCCATTGCATCGCGCCAATAACGGCTCGGTGCAAGAAAGACCGGATCACCGTTGGGCACCGTCAGCCATGGGTTAGGTTGTCATGTTGCGCCATACCCTTCCCTAATGCAGACCATTCCCCTCCAGCGTTTTCGGCACTTGTTCGCGCCTGCTTAGGATCTCACTAGCCTCCTTTCAATGTCACATCGCTAGCTCAACATTCCTGTGTGTTTCTAACCCCGGTGTGACCAAAACGGCATTTGGTCCAATAAAGTGGTGTATGTCTGTTAGGGCTCTGATTAATGGAAGGCTGTACCGGTGCCGATTTGGGGTATTTCGATGGAATACTCCTTCCTCTGCGCTGCATCACTTCACGTCATACCTAGTGTCCTCATTGACTTCAATTCCTACTCCTTTCACAATGTTGGGAATCATAACATCTATCCAAACCGCTCTTTGAGGGCCATCACTACAATATTATGTTTGCATTCAATCATTACCTGCAAAACATTCACGCGTCCGAAGAGAAGGGACAGTGATTTTC
>JBPPME010000024.1:0-3573 GCA_051305895.1 Saccharimonadales bacterium (SeqCode) | reverse complement strand
GTATAAGAGACAGTTATATATCTGGATTATCCCTTCTTGGTTGATGCTAATAACGGCTTCAGCAAGGTTATTGACGAGCGTCAAAGTACGGTTGGTCTGAAGGTTTTCGCGCTGGACGACTTCCTTTTGGTCGAACTCACGGATACGATTGAGTGCGATGGCAGCCGCGCCGACGATAATAGTGGAGGTGAAAGCAACGAGCGTTAGTACGACAGTTTGCTGTGATGGTGGATGCATCAGAAAATCGGCAACGACCGTGAGCCCTACTACTATAGCACTGTATACTGCTCCGCGAATATCCAGATAAAGGTAGCTGGCAATATAAAGGATTGTCAGGAGGCTGATGAATGACGTCGAAAAACCGGACACAAACAAGAGGAAGAGTACGGAAAATACATGATAGACGACGACGTGTCGGATCACCTGGAATCGATTACGTATTGGTATGATGAATTGGTATATGCCAAAGATATTCCACGTGACCATTAGGCATACAAAAAACGGCAGCCCTACATAACTGGCGGATGGTAAGAATCCTGTAACTACGGCGAGGCCGTACAAGGTCATGAAGAACGGTACAACAAGGCCAACTAGCTGAAGCGCTTCTTCAGAAGACTGCCGTTCAAGTTTTTCTTTACTTCCACCTATGAACATACTTATGGCTATTGTACTATAAAACCATTGGATTATGCGTTTTCAGAGCATTCCTATGGGTCTTATAGATTGGGTCGTGAGCTTGTACAAGTGTCCAGAAATCCTCACTATGGTTCATCTCTTTGGTATGGCAGAGTTCATGAATCAGTACGTAGTCAATGAGGTTAAATGGTAGCTTCATCAGGGCAATATTAAGACTTATAGTACCAATAGAACTACAGCTTCCCCATCGACTGCTCGCATGTGAAAAGCGTACGGACTTGTATTGAAATCCGTACTGGGTAGCGAGGTATGTGAGACGTTTCGGTAAGTAGCTTTTAGCTTCCTTGCGCAAGGCGGCAATGACTGCTTGACGAACCTGTTGTCTGATTAAATGGGTATGAAGTGTTTCATTTGCAGCGAGTGCCACGTGGATACGACGGTCATGCGTGTGCACTGTACTCGAAGGACCAGTACTGATATGCAGCGAGTGACTCTTGCCAATCTGCATACCATCCTGGTAGCCCATGCTCTCTTCACCTTTGATGAGAAGTTCTCGGATTGAATCACGAGATGACGCTATAAAGTGTTTGGCGATAAATAGCGGAGTTCGCAGTGGCATAGTGATGCGTATGCCACCATCAGGAGCAACAGAAACTTTTACGCTGCGACTCAACTTTGACGTGCGAATGGTGATGGTGCCGAACTCTTCATCTTTTAGTACGGCCATACAGCTCCTATCGAATGATTATTTGTCCGCGGGCGGGCGGGCGTACGCTTGTGGTAACAGCTTGCTCGGTATGCGCGCTTGATAATTTCTTGAGAACAACGCGAACTTGCGAGGCGTAGGTGTGTTTGCCGCTGATGACGAGTACATTTTCACCCGCAACTGGGGGTGTGAAACGTTCGATATGGCTGCGGTAAGTTTCGAACGGAATATCCTTCTGCTTGTTGGTACGCGCCATGGCAGTATCGATGTCAGTCTGCACCCAGATAAAGAGTGTTTTGTAGCCGGATTTTTTAAATTTCTGTGACAAATATGTTCGGCTTTGACGGGTGGCAGTGTCGATTTCGATTACGATAGAGTGATTCGTCTTGAGTAGTTCGGTAATCTGATGTTCAGCCAAGGCATAAGCAGCCTTTTCGGAACTTGCTAAGGGTAAAATCTCATCGATGTTGATAAGAGGAGCTCCAAAAGTAGACGCGAATTTCTCGGCAAAGAAGGTCTTGCCACTACCAGGTATTCCCAGCATCACGATGGCATGAGGCTGCTGCAGACTCAACGATTTCATATATGACAGTATATCAAGAATATGACGAAATATCGAATACTGAGAGTTTAAAAGCTCCGATTAGTTCTGTCCGAGTTCATCAAGAGTGCTAATAAGCTCTTCTAAACCGAGGTCATTTAGGTCGGTGTTGTTGTGGAATGCAATGACATAACCCTGTAGAATATGCTTCAGATGAATGGCATCACTACGCCAGAAGTAATTTATCTCATAGTGGTCGGTCGAATTCATGACACGGCTACTGATAGTGAGCGAACCGAAGAGTGGACCGATGCCTACAGCGACGTTCAGAATATCTTCAATGCGGATACTAATAGTGTCTGATGACCAGAAAAAATTACGCCGTATGATAGTCACCTTTGTACGGTCGATGACGACAGTATCAGGAAAAAGATTATTTGGAAGGATGACAGTTGATGCCATGGCGAGTACCTGATGGGACTGCTTTATGAGTGAACCGACTGTCCTTTGGTAGACGCGCGGAGCTGCTCCTTGTGCGCCAAAGAGGATGGTGTCAGGATGTGCTCGAGTACTAGTAACTGTCGGACGTAAGGTGCGCATGAGATTGTAGGTTCTCGTTGCGCTAGAGCCTAGTTTGCGGCTCTGTCGAAGAAGAAGATCATAGGGGGTAGGTCTGGAAACCGGTTCTACCGGCATTCTTACGATAGGTTGAAATGATTCTTCCCTAATCATGGCCTTTACCTCCTCATTTACACATTTCTATTATAGCATAGAAACGTAAACGCAATAAATTTTGTGTAAAAAATAGCATCAGTACGCTATATATAGCGTACTGATGACGAACTGTATGATGATGAGCACTTACCTTTATCTTTTATGTATGGCTTAGTTTTGATGTAGCAAAACCATCATACCGGGTCTATATTAATAGCGTCAAGGCTTCCTCGAATGTACTTCTCTAGCGATGATGCAAGTAGTGTTAACTTCATGAGCGCAAAGCAGTCGTCTGATTTTATAGGCGACAGAAGCATGGCGTCGCATCGACTGCTATATCTTTTCAGAAATCTCAAGAGAAGTGAGTGTAGTGCAAGTCGGTAACGACCTACGTAGACGGATGGTCTACGTAGGTCGAATCATTGCAGTGTTAGTTGATACCAGATAAGCTCCCCTAGCTGTATAGACCCAGGGAACCTATACAAAGCAAAATCGTATAAAATATGTTACCTGAGGCCGCAATTTTTTAATTACATAGTTAGCGGGTGTTTAAGAATGAAAACACCAATGGTCTACTCAGCCGCTACGCGCCCAAACAAACCGACTTTACTACACTCAGCCAGCGAGAGTTTGATGACACTGTAGAAGAGATTAACAACCCGCCCACAAAAAGTTCTGGGCTACAAAACAGCCAACGGGGTATACTCGTGGGAGATCGCGAAACCAACGAGTGTTTAGATTCAGACTAGAATCTAGGATTTTGGGAGCTTGACACTTTTAAGTACGTATGGAACTCCATAAACGGCAAGGCACTCTGAAGTACCCCTCTGTTTTAAGGGGTAGTATGTTCAAACTGTGAAAATATAAGCATTTTATACATTGATTGAAAAATGTATGCAGTTGTGCAGTGCGAGACTCGGACTCGTTCCATGTGTTTCTCGTCTTATTAAGCGTCAAGAAGCCAATCGATGACATT
>JBPPME010000100.1:0-2098 GCA_051305895.1 Saccharimonadales bacterium (SeqCode) | reverse complement strand
GCACCTGCGAGACCGGTCTTAAAGCTTGTTTTCTTCGAGTAGCCCCCAATACCCATCACGGTCATAACGACGATTGGGTTAGCGAGCAGTACGATGAGAGACAGCACGACGGCTTTTGGGAATATAGCACCGATATTATGGAGCTCGAGGTGTGACCCGAGGCCAATAAAGAACAGTACGATAAAGAAGTCGCGTAGGATTCTCAGCCGTGAGGCAACTTCCTGGGCGTAGGGTAGTGAAGCAAGGGCAACACCAGCGATTAACGCGCCGATTTCAAGACTGAAGCCGAAGCTTTGGAACAATGCGGCAATACCAAGCGCCCAACCGATGGCAAACAGGAATAAGAACTCCTGGCTCTTGGCAATAAGGTTACCGAGATTATTAATAATATATACGCGGACCAGGATTACGCCGGCGATAAGACCGACGCACTTGAGTGCGAGGCCGCTAAAGTCACTGATCGTGACACCGCCACTACCAGACGCCGATACGACGACCAGCAGCATCGTGGCAATAAGGTCCTCGACCAGCAAAAACCCGATTGAGATTTTGCCGTACATCCTCGTCTGTTCTTTTTTATCTGTGAGCAGCTTCAGGATAATAATGGTACTGGAGAATGACAGCGCGACACCAATGTAGAGTGACGGTAGTACGGGGTAGCCAAATAAACGGGATACGCCAAAACCAACCGCCGTCGTGAGCCCCACTTTACAGAGCGCAATAATACCGGCAATCTTACCAACTTCTTTAATGACGCGGGGGTTAAGTCCAAGGCCGACAATCAGGAGCAGGAGGGCAATACCGAAGTCGGAAAACACCTGAATCGTTTCCGGAGACTTAATAAGGTGGAGGAGTGCAGGGCCGACCAGAAGTCCAGTGAGAATATGACCAATAATCAGTGGCTGACGTATGATGCGAATAAATAGACTGACACCGACTGCGACTGCGATAACCAGGCTGAGTTCGGAAAATATACTATGCATCTTTATGCTATTCTAGCCTAGGATAAGCAATTTACCCAAACGAACCCTTATGAAAGAAACCTTTCGAAAAATCTCATCACGCATGTCTGTTGCTGCCGGAAGCGCCTATACGTTGCTGCTAGCTATTGTCATAGTTGCTCTCTGGGCTGTCACCGGACCGGCATTCAATTATTCGAATACATGGCAGCTCGTTATTAATACCGGTACCACCATCGTTACCTTCCTGATGGTCTTTTTAATTCAGAACACCCAAAACCGGGACTCCAAGGCAATGCAGCTGAAGCTCGATGAACTTTTGCGCGCCGGTAAGGGGCGTGATTCATTCATTGATATCGAAGACATGAGCGATGAAGAGCTCCATTGGCTCGATGAAGAGTTTAAGAAGATCCATGAATCATATGGCCCCTCTAATAAGGCGCTTTATAAACTACATGACAAAATCCGTACTGCCCATGAAGTCCGAAAACACGGTTCACTCAGCGAGGGCTTTGTCGAAGTTCTCAGCGCTCTTGGTGGTCGTCCTCCCAAGGGAAAATAATCCGGCGTTGACAATAAGCACGAGCGTTCTGTATACTTGCTTGCATATCTGATGAGTGTGCCGCGAGAGCCCCTCTTTAGAAACAAAAATTAACAAAAAATAAAATTAGTTACTGTTTTAGACGGCCTTGCTTTACGGTGAGACTGGACGACAGTAACGGTGGAGAAAATACTATGTCAATTAAAGTACGAATTGTTACGAGTCGCCCAAAACCAGTTGCCGTCTATGTGCGCCGCGCACCATGGCAGCAGTTTATTAACTACTAGTTCGAGGACTTCCTAGCGATCGCGTCGTCGATTAACTTATTGAACGCATCTAGATCACGGGGGTTTTCGGTAATCTTAATACCGTCGAGTACGAAAGTTGGTGTTGAGGTGATGCTAATCTTCTGACCTTCACGAAGGTCGGCGTTGATGATGTCATTGACGGCTTTACTCTTGTAGTCTGTTTCAAACTTCGCCATGTCAGCGATACCAATCGCTTCAGCGTAGGCGCTGAAGGCTTTGAGCGGATCGCCAACGCCAGTCCAGTTCTGCTGGTTTTCGTAGAGCTGGTCATGCATTTCCCAGAACTTGCC
>JBPPME010000072.1:0-2420 GCA_051305895.1 Saccharimonadales bacterium (SeqCode) | reverse complement strand
GTCTTGAAGTCATACTCGGTACTATGCTCGGTGCAGCCGTTGGTGCAAATCTTTACCTGATACTTGCTGGCCGCTTTCGCCACCAGTAACCTATCTAAATAAAAAGCTCCTCCTTGAAACGGGGGGAGTTTTTTATTCGTTATTGTTTGATGGTTTATCGAGAAGGATTGGCTCCACATTGCTCTCAGCATCAGCAATCTTTACCACCTCCTTGTCTATGCGCCCCAAGCTTCTATGGGCATTATTGAAATGGCTAACGGTAGTACCAAGTGCATTACCAAGCTTCTGGATATAAGTCTCGTGGCTAGCAATGTGCTTACCAAGCTCTGCAACACGCTTCTGGATATCCTTGGCCTGTTCCTCGATTTGGAGACTTCTAAGCCCTTGCATGACCGTCTGGAGGTAGGCGAGCAGTGTCGTTGGGCTGACAATGATAACCTTACGATCGATAAAAGCGTACTCAATCAGGTCACGAGCGTTAGTACCAGTCGCACCAACATCATTTACTAACAGGTCATAATATATCGCCTCGCTTGGAATAAACATAAAAGCATAGTCGAGAGTATTTTCATTCGGACGAATGTATTTGCTGGCTTCATCAATGCGCTTTTTCAAGTCATTCTTAAACGCTTTCGTATAGATATCTCGTTGCGTCTTATCTTTCGCCTCAATCAAGCGGTTGTAATTTTCCAGACTAAACTTGCTGTCGATAGGAATAATGCGATTTTTATCTAGACGAATGATCGCATCAACGATTTCACCATCCCTGAATTTAAATTGTGTCTCATATACGTGTGGCGGCAAGACATTTGCAAGAACGGTTTCGAGATAGTATTCACCAAGACCTCCTCGCTGTTTCGGGTTAGATAGAACATTCTGCAATGTCTTAAGCTCATTAGCCACGTCAACCACGCGACGATTCGTCTCATCAAGCTTTGTCAGACGCTCGGTCACATCAGCTACAAGTCTCGAGCTTTGTGCTAGTTGCTTATGCACCGACTCTTGCATACTGGTGCTGCTACGCTCTAGTTTGTCGCCGACATCCTTTTGCAGCAAAGCAATAGTTCGCGTAAGTTCGGTCACGTCAGATTTCATAAGTTCCACGGCGCTGCCGTTTTTGAGCTCCTTGAGTCTCTGGTTCACGATAAAAATCACTAGCCCAAACCCAACAACAATCGCCGCCAATACCAAAATAACCATAAGCTCTTCCATTCCTCTAGTGTATCACCTCAAAAGCTAAGAGACGAGCAGCCACCAAACAAGCACCGAGAGGATAAGTGAAAGTAGGAACGATAAAATAAAGTTGCGAATCTGCACAATCCATGCAAATGCTGCATATGCCAGGGCGTAGAGTAATGCCGCAAATGTTGCCAACACCCAGCCATCAAGCGCAACACCTACAGGAATTAGATGCCACAGCGAGATGAGTGCGAGTAGCACAACAAGAAGCGGACGATATACGCGCTGACGGATTAGTGCAAGGAGCCCGACTGTCGCACTAAGAAACACCGCCACTCCGTTTGCGAAGTAGATAGTATTTTCACAGCGGTTCTGTCCTGCAAACTGACTACACAAAATTGGCGTGAAGACATACTTATTAAAAACAAAATAAAGCGCAGCTACTATGAGTCCGACCACTGCACCAATGACGAGTACCCGAATGATGTCGGTACCTTGCATCAAGGAGACTACTGATTCTGGTTGTTTCGCCACCACTTTTGTTTTTTTCATTTTATTCCCCTTATTACGTGGATATGGCATTATTTTACACGTTTTTACGATTTTTGGCGAGTTTGTGATCTAATTTATTGTCGCGTTGCAGGTACCAGGGGATGCCGGCACACGCAATGAGAAATCCGCCCAACACGTCAAGCGGGGTATGTACAAGCGCCGAGATACGCCCCAAAGCGACTAATACCGTCGCACCAAACAGGAAGGCGGCGAGCTTTTTGTATTTGGTTTCAAACCATACCGCTAAGGTAATCGCCATACAAAACAATACGTGATCCGAAGGAAAACCGGGATTATTCAGATACGCCGCACCTGGGTCGACACCAAGCAGTTCAAATGGCCGGAGGGTCGTTGGCTGATAAATAGTTGAGACGAGTTTTGCTACTAGGTAGGCTGTAAGACCAGCAAGCAATATCCGACAATATGACCGGTAGCGTTGTCCCCTCGGCAAATGAAAAAGAAGTACATAAGCACCGATGAGCACAATCGGGATGACTAGTCCATCAGCAATAAGGCGTATTACTGTATCCATGAGATTCATTATAACTTCTCTGTTTCCCTCAGCCTACTTTTTTTACCCTAACTACAAATTAATCACGGATATCAAATAGAAATATCCACCAATAATCACAAAAGAACTGTTCGACTTAGTGAGAGACCGTATTGCGGACATAGTACCTGATGATAAA
>JBPPME010000057.1:0-12323 GCA_051305895.1 Saccharimonadales bacterium (SeqCode) | reverse complement strand
ATAAGAGACAGACCTATGACATATACATCGTACTTGGTTCGGTCGATAGCTTTTGCGATATTGTAGGCTGAAACAAGGGAAACTTCGTGTTCCGTTGAGCGTGCGCCAGCGAGCACGGCAACGCGGATTTTTTGTGCATCGTTCATATGCCCCTTATTATAGCACCGGCTCCGCAAGTTCGCGTCTGTTTACAGGACGACTAGGTGTTTCATACGTAGTATCATACATATATGGAACGTGTCCCCTTGGCGGAGCGCATGCGACCGCAAACACTCGACGAGGTAATTGGCCAATCACACCTACTTGATAGTGGTGAGATACTACGTCAGATCGTAAAGAACAAAGAGCCAGTCAGTCTTATCCTCTGGGGACCGCCAGGCACCGGCAAGACGACACTAGCACGGATTATAGCTAGCGAGGTTGACGCGGAATTTATCGAACTCTCAGCTGTAACGAGCGGCAAAAAGGACGTCGAAAAAGTTGTCGAGCATGCTCGTCAAAACTGGAACTTAAAACTTCGTACCATCCTCTTTGTCGATGAGATCCATAGATTCAACAAAGCCCAGCAAGATGCTTTCTTGCCTCACGTTGAATCTGGACTCATTACACTTATCGGTGCTACAACCGAAAATCCGAGTTTTGAAATCATTAGCCCACTACTTTCGCGAAGTCGCGTACTCGTATTGCAACCTCTCTCTAAAGATGAAATCATCGCTATAGTTGAACGTGCATTGAAGGAGATTAAAAAAGAGAAGAATGTCACTGATAAGGCGATAGACTATCTAGCCGAACTTTCTGGTGGTGACGCCCGTGTGGCACTTGGTAATCTAGAGCTAGCGCTAAGCATGAATAAACGTAAAGTAACCGCTGATGTCGTAAAGGTCGCTGCCCAAAAACGTGCGCCAGGCTACGACAAAAAAGGCGATATGCATTACGATGTCATATCGGCTTTTATCAAAAGTATGCGTGGTAGCGATGTCACCGCCACACTTTACTATCTCTCGCGTATGATTGATGCTGGCGAAGATCCGAAATTTATTGCCCGTCGAATGGTGATTTTTGCCAGCGAAGATATCGGACTGGCTGGCAATGGCGCTCTGAGCCTAGCCGTTGCCACTTTCCAAGCCGTCGAACGCGTCGGGCTACCAGAAGTAAGTTACAATCTCTATCACTGTGCTACTGTCCTCGCGCGCAGCGAAAAGTCCCGCGAAGTCACCGACCTAATGTACAACGCTAAAGGTCTCGCGAAGCAGTACCCCGATGCGCCTGTTCCCCTTCATATACGCAATGCTCCAACCAAATTCATGAAGAATCTCGGTTACAGCAAAGATTATAAATGGGAAGCCAATTTCAAACATCAAAAAGGCTTCTTACCAAAGGAAATCGATGACCGCTAAATTGTATTATCCACAAGGCGTAATATTTGCTCATATCGATCAATGTATTTTTCAGCCATCTGTTCAGCCGAAAAATGTCGTTCCACTGACTCACGACACCGCTCTGGATCGATCTCAGCAACTCGGTTGGCGTATTCGAAAAATTCTTCGTCGGTGTCTGCCAAAAAACCATTGACGCCATGTTCAATGATTTCCGACATCGCACCGCGATTCATCGCCACAACCGGCGTACCACAGGCAAGCGCCTCAATGACCGCCATGCCAAACGGCTCTTCCCAGTCGACTGGAAAAAGTAGCGCCTTCGCCTGAGCAATAAAAAGTGTTTTGCGCTTGCCTCCTAAGTTGCCCGTATACGTGATACGTGGATGTTGTAAGACATAAGGAAGAATCTTATCGCTGTAGTAGCGAAACTCCTCATTCTTACGGTAGAGACTAGTCGGATTTGATAGTTCAAATAGCAACTTCTTGTTCGATCCAATACCAGCGATGGTTCCCGCCATGCGTAGCTGCTTCTTATACTTGGCAGCAAATCGTGCAGCAAGTTCTTGATTTTTATGTTTCGTAAACCGTGCCAGAGTAATGTAATAATCCTTCTTGTCCTTAACAAACGGGAATTTCTTGTACTCCACAGCATTGTGAACAGACGGTAATAGATGACTCTGAAGATTTTTCGGCACATACTTCGCCATAGCATCAGAAATACATACGGCATATAGCCGCCCCGGATTCATGAATTCTAACTGTGGACGGTTATCCACCTGCCCTTCTTTGATACTTTGCTCATTAGAAAATGGCGGACCATGAAAGGTATGGAGCACCGGTGGCAGCGTCAGGATACGGCTCGCCAGCGAAAAGTATACTGGACCGATATAAGGATTGTGATCATGTATGATATCGAAGTCCCCGTCTTTTTCGATTTCTCTGAGTGCAAAGTTGAGATGTGTCTGCATCACCTGTAGTGGTGCCTGGTAATACGGCTCGTCGATTTTAGAAAACAGTTCTTCTTTGTAGTATGATAACGTTTTTATACCCGGAAGCCTCCGCGCACCGTTTGCAAAGAGCACCACCTCTACACCATATTTTGACAACTCACTAATAAGACCCTGAATCACGAGCTCAATACCGCCATACCCATATACAGGTAGCGCTAGCCATGGTGGGGCAATCATCGCTACTCGAAGGTGGTGATTATCGGGACGAGGTTTTGACTTCGACCGCTTCATCTATCACTTATTATACCACGTGTATACTATATGCATGGAGCACAACAATCATAATCATCTATTAGATGAAACGCTTCCGTCCAATTTTAGGCTATTGCCGGGCGAGCATGTCCTTTATCCTATCGTCCACCATCCCCGTCGTACTTTTCCAACGGCCCCCTCAAGCCTTGAGCAAATGACTCGTCTCACACGGGCTACGATCAGTAGTGAGATAGGGAAATTCGGCCCAAGTCTCGCCGCGCTTTCGTTCGCGATTGACATACCCGAGGGTTCATCTGACACACCAGAACACCTTCGTCTGTACGAAACACTTTTTGGCCGTGATTCACTGCGCGTTGCACTTGATCTCATCTCGAGTTATCCTGAGCTGGCTCGTACAACTATCTTGACTTTAGCTAGTCTTCAAGGTCTTGAGGATAATCCAGCGCGCGAAGAAGAGCTCGGACGCATTGTGCACGAAGCTAGGGATAGAGATGATCCGATCGCCCAAGCACTGACCGTAGAGCGCGGCTGGGAATGGCCCTACTACGGCGCTGTTGATGCTACGCCGGAATTTATCCGTACGCTTACCGTGTATTGCCAGCGATCTGAAGAAAACCGCGCCTTTCTATCCGAGACATACGCTGACCAGCATGGCAAAACGCAGACTATCAGCCATGCTCTCGAGATGGCACTCGCATGGATCCAACGTCGGCTCAACAGCAATTCCGAAGGTCTCCTTGAATATTGCACTGTCATTCCGGGTGGCATAGAAAATCAAGTATGGAAAGACTCGTGGGACGCTTACCATCACGCTGACGGTACCATTGCTAACCACAATAAGGGTATTGCTTCTATTGAGGTCCAGGTGACAACCTACGATGCCTTGATTGATGCCGCTGAATTATTCGAAGATATACTCGATAAAAATGATTATGCCAAACAACTTCGCACTCAAGCATCGGCACTTCGCGAGACAATCCTTTCAACATTTTGGACCGAAGATAAAGGCGGCTACTTTGTGCTCGGTACCGATCGTGGAGAAAACGGACAATTGCGCCAAATGAAGCTGCGCACATCGAATATGGGACACACACTTAATTCACGACTCCTGGTAGGTGATGATCCTGAAGTCGCACGCATGCGTAAGGCAGTAGTGAATCAGCTCTTTTCTCCTGAGATGCTGAATGTCAGCGGTATCCGCACACTGGCGAGTGATGAACATCGCTTCCGCCCAGAAGCCTACCATAATGGTAGCGTCTGGCTCTGGGACACACATCACATCGCCAAAGGTTTGCGCCGGCTAGGATACCATGAAAAAGCTGATATGCTTGACAAGAAAATCCTCAGTGTCGTCGACACTACCCGGATTTTTCCCGAGTACGTTAGAGGAGATGATTCCGAAACGTCATCAATCAATACGGACACAATCATCCTATGGGATGAGATCAACCAGCGCGAAAATAAGATTGAACAGCCGCCTCAGGAGGTGCAAGCCTGGACAGTTGCAGCGATATTGGCGACCAAACAACGCCTAAAACAGCGCCACGCTACTCACTAAGAAGCACTTCAAGTACGCCGTTCGTCCAACCGAAACCATCTTGCAATGGGTATTCACCGCCGCCGCCGAGATGTCCAGGGTTGACGACATCGTATTTTTCGACAAGTTTATGCTTATCGTGGAACACTTTGAGATTGGTACTTACCCACCGATTACGAACCTCCTTCGCAAGCGTATAATGTCCATAATTACGTAATCCCTGGATAGTTATATACTGCAATGGTGCCCAGCCGTTCGGTGAATCCCACTGTTCTCTCGTATTGTCGAGCGTTGTCACGAGACCACCTTGTTTCAAAAATTCCATACCTACCTTCTCAGCAACTTTTTTTGCCTGATGAGTATTGGCAATTTTCATGAAGAGCGGAAATACTCCAGCTAGCGTCAAGCGTCCTGTTTGCTCACCCTTGTGAAAATTAAAGTCTTCATAAAATCCACTCTCTTCATTCCAACAGTAAGTATTGAGAGCCTTAGCACGACGATCAGCAGCAGCCTGGAAACGATTAGCGAGACGTCCCTGGCGAACTAGACGATAAGCTTCAGCAATAGTTGATTCGAGATGATAAAGGAGACAGTTCAAATCAACTGGAATGATATCGGCCGTATGGATAGTACTAATGTCTTTCGGGTCGTCAAACCAACGAGAACTGAAATCCCAACCACTTTCCGCCGCAGCTCTGAGGTGAAGATACAGTCTATCTGGTTGTCGGTCACCGTTCTTCTTCGCAGTCTCCGTATCCTCGAGTAGTGATTCCGGACGAGGTGTAGTCTTATTGTCATAGTACCGAGCCATCTGTATACCGTTTGGCATTTCAACCACCCGAGCATATGCACGATGTTCAGTCTTACTTAGCTTGTTGTTGCCCTTTATCCAAAAACGATATTCGAGCAGCAGGTACGGCAGATACTCAACGAGTACTTTTTTACCTCTATTGCGAGCTAAAAGCTGTACCATATGAGAAAAGAATGGCGGTTGCGAACGACTTAAAAAATAAGTGCGATTGGCAGTTGGAATAAAGCCAAATTTGCGGATCATGTAAGCGTAGTTCTTAATCATGCCTTCGATGAGATCCCATTTACCTTCTTCCGCAAGTCCGAGCATGATGAAATAGGTATCCCAATAAAATTGCTCCTTAAACCGCCCGCCAGGTACCACATATGGATTTGGTAATGCCAGCAGCGAGCCACGATCACGACGATTGCGCTTTTCGAGCACCTGCCATAATCTAGTAATCTGCTCGCTCACAGTGATACCGGTATCAGTTTTGTATAGTGTGTCGTCGTCGGGTTGGAACTCATAGAAGTGACGGCTGACGAAGTCAGCGAGATCGAATTGCTCATCGTGTCTAGAAAGTGCGTAGGCCTTTCTGATTTTACTAATGCGCGTCCGCGGTATCAGATCAGGAAACGTCTTGCCATCACCATAGATACGACGTTCTTGCACCTCACGAAAAAGCTCACCCAGCGAAATATCTGGGCTTTTTGATGTTGGACGGAATGTCGTAGCATGCACGACTGCCGTTTTGAGCTTTTCTTTTCCTGGTAAGTCTGGCATACATAACCACTATAGTTCTCTTGCAGTCTCTAGACAACCATAAAATACGCTAATGATGTATCTCTAGACAAAACCCCATCCGCGCCTGTACACTAAAGATATAGTAAACACAAGGGAATACAAATTATGTCAGATGATCATCTAAAGTCGGATACTCCTCGGCAAGACACCACTCTTCCAGCGTTCGAACAAGCTCCAGTCATGCAACCCGTATCAGTTGCGCCACCCGTGCAGCCACCTCAAGGCTCCGCACAGCAGCAAGTACAGATTGTTCAACAATACGTCGTCACCGAGCAGTCGCTGCAGGGACTCGGCGGTTGGTTGATTCTCTTCCTTATCATATTCGCACTCAATGGTATCGGCTACATCATGGCCTTCACTTACGCCATTAGCGGTATCGATGATATAGGATCAAGCCGCGTGTTATCACTCATCTTTACGCCATTTATCGCTATCGCGTCTATTGCTTCGGCGACGCTCATCGCTCTCCAGAGGAAACTTGCCATCATAGTATCGCTTGCTACTATAGGACTCTCATTATTGTATTCGATTGTTAGCTTAATTGTTGGCTACATCGAGACAATAGCTCATACATCTAGCTACTCATCCCACTATTCTGGTTCGGCAGAAAATACGATTCCTGTTCTCATTGGTAGTATTCTGGTATGCGTTGTTTTCTATGGACTCGTTGCGCTGTACTTTATCGTATCAAAGCGTGTAAAACAGACACTTATAAAGTAAATGTACGACTCGTAAAAAAATAATCCGGAAATCTCCGGATTATTTTTTTACGGCTTATTTGCCGGCTCTTTTACGCTGATTTGGGTCAAGGAAACGCTTACGCAAACGCAAGCTCTTCGGAGTTACTTCGAGAAGTTCATCGTCTTCGATAAAGTCGATACACTGCTCGAGACTCAGCTCGGTATACGGTGTTAGCTGCACTGTACCGTCGCTTGATGAGCTGCGCATATTTGTCAGCTGCTTGGCCCGACAGACGTTAAGCTCTAAATCATCGTGACGCTGATACAGTCCGACAATCATACCTTGGTATACAGTCGTACCGGGGCCAACGATCAAATCGCCACGAGCTTCAGCAGCCTGCAAGGCGTACGGTGTCGTCACGCCCGCTTCAGTAGCGATCAACGCACCGTTACGAGTCTTCTGTAATTTATGCCCGACCATCTCATATCCGTGCGGCAAACTATTCATGATAACAGTACCCTTGGTTGCTGTGAGCAGGACGTTTCGTAAGCCGATAAGGGCTCGAGTCGGCAGGATATAGGTAGTCCGTGTCGTACCACTGCTTGTCTGCTCTTGCTTGGTCATAGTTGCGCGGCGGGTACCCATTTCCTGTGAAATAGTACCAAGGAATTCAGTACCAACTTCGATTAGAAGCTCTTCGACTGGCTCTTTCGTGACACCATCCTCTTCGATAGTTACTACCTGTGGACGACCGACTTCAAACTCAAAGCCTTCGCGGCGGAGAGTCTCAATAAGTACCGAGAGATGCAGCTCACCACGCCCAGAAATCTTGAAGCCAATACCATCATCTGCAACACGCAGCGATACATTTGTTTCAAGTTCCTTCTTTAGACGGTCACCAATCTGACGTGAGGTATTACATTCACCTTCTTTACCCTTCATTGGGCTAGTGGTTGGACCGAGATACATACTAAGTGTCGGTGCTACGATCTCAATAGATGGTAGCGCTTCTGGATTCTCCTTATCGGCAATGGTCTCACCGATATGCGCCTCGGCAATACCGGTCAACGCTACAATGTCACCAGCAATCGCACTATCAATTTCTTCGCGGTTTAGACCACGGTAGCCAAAAATCTTATCAATTTTACTATTGACAATGGCACCATCACGTTTGATGAGCACTACTGCGCCACGTTTTACTCTGCCACGAGTCACGCGACCGATAGCGTACTTACCAAGGAATGAGTCGTAAGCGAGTGACGTGACGAGTAGCTGTAGCGGACCGTCACCATCGACACTAGGAGCTGGAATATCATTGATAATTGCGTCAAAAATCGGTGCCAGATCAGCGTGCTCAGATGGGTTCTCTGGAACCTTAATCCATGCCTTACCCTCCCGACCAATCGCAAAGTATACTGGATAGTGTAGCTGTGAATCATCGATAGCAAGCTCAAGGAAGAGATCAGACACTTCGTCCTCCACTTCAGCGATACGGCGAGACGGTTTATCGATCTTATTAATGATAACAACTGGCTTCAGGCCAAGTTCGAGTGCTTTTGAAAGGACGAATTTCGTCTGCGGCATAGGCCCCTCCTGAGCATCCACCACGAGCAGTACGCCGTCGGCCATGTTCAATGTGCGCTCTACTTCACCAGAGAAGTCGGCATGACCTGGAGTATCGATGATGTTGATTTTGTAATCGTCATGGTAGATTGACGTCTGTTTAGCGGTGATGGTGATACCACGCTCATGTTCCTGATCGCCAGAGTCCATAATAAGCTCTTGACTCATTTCAGCTTGATTATCACGGAAAGTATTTGATTGTTTGAGCAAACCATCAACCATTGTCGTCTTACCGTGGTCGACGTGAGCGATAATAGCAATATTGCGAATGAATTTAGGATCTTTCATAAAATAACGCCCACATTTTCATGGGCTCCTCTTGCTCTTATTGTATCATATTTACACTTTATTCGCCAGTAGTGCAGGTACCTGACTAAAGAACTAACCCTGCCCATTGGCCAGAGAACCCCTCAGGTTTTTACCTGCTTGGTCTGGTTCAGCTTATAGGCCTGAAATATTTAAGACAAACCCTATAGCGACACAGTGCTTTCAGAAAATCTGATGACCTTTTGGGCTACCGGTACAATTCCAGCAATGAGATTCTTGTTCTAACGTGAATGTTACGCGTCTTCAATTACCAGCACCTTCCTTAACAGTACCCGTCCAGACCACCCACCCATGCTTCAATCGTGGCGGCCTTTTCACTATAAGCTCCACGCCGTCTCGATCATTAATTAACTTGTCGTAGGCAAAATTCGCGGGCAAAGGATTATCTTTGATAAACTCTTCCGTTACAATATCCTTAATGCTTACCATGACTTAATATTAGCAAAAATCCCTAGTGAAAATACTTTGTAAATTAAAACAAGTGAGACTCATATTAAGCCTCACTTGTCACTGACTACCTGGGCTTATTTCTTCTTGGCTGAAATAGTAATCTTCTTCGGCTCAGGTAATGGCGTTAACGGTATGTTGACTTTAAGTATTCCATCCTCAAGATGAGCTTCGATATTTTCTGCGTCAGCCCTTTTGGGGAGTGCAATACGACGGTAAAAGCTACTAGAACTCTCACGAACAACGTACTGCTTACCCTTGTCCTCTTCTTTTTCATGCCTTTCGGCACTAACTAGGAGAGCACCGTTTTCGACTTCAATGTTAATATCCTTTTGTTCGAAGTTTGGCAGATGCGCTTCAATGACCAGATTGTTGTCCTTGGTGAATACATCTGTAGTTGGGATTGTCATACTCCTTACTGGTGATAGCTGGTCATCTCCAAAGAATTGCCTTTGTAGTGCAGTTAGTTCTGCGAATGGATCCCATTTTGCAAGATTACTCATATAACTCTCCTTTCATCATTAGTATTAATGGTTCCAAGAGAAGCATAAAAGCTTCTAAATCTAGAATAGTAATCTAGCACTCAAATGTCAAGAGTGCTAGATTAGCTCTAATATATATGGCTACAAAAAACTAAAATCCCAGAATCCGTAGAAGAAGATTGAAGCAAACCCTCCCAAAGTGAGCCCGATGGAAAGGTTTCATAAAGCTATGAAGAAAAATGTATCTGTTTCTAAAAAAGATCTAAAAGATAAGTAAAAAAGTCTGCTTTATTTGATGTGTTGATTAGTCAAGTATGTTAGAGCTAATTTTTAACTATTGCACATCCAATCAGACAGGGTATAGTTGCCTGAATCGCTAAGTTCCTCATATCTATCAATATACTCAACATAAAAGAAAACACCGGTGAGGTTGGTGTTTTCTTCCAGCTGCTACGCGCCCACCCGGGGCACGGTTTTGTTTTTCGACTATTTGTTTCAACGCACGGATGCCCCTGTGCGTACCAGCTTAAGCAGTATTATAACATAACATAACAAAGCAGAAGAAAATATAGCTACACAGATGCTATTTTGCGGGTACTAGTAATTTATCCCGTATTGTGCTTAAATATTAAGCGTTCAGTAGCATAGCAAATATGTATTCTCTCCGTAGGATACCTTTTCTCAAAAAAGCTCGTTGCATGTGGTCGATCTGACGCAAAGTAATAATCAAGAAAAGAGTATCCACAAAATGGCACAAAATCTTTTTATCGGTAGCCTTGCTTACGCAACTACTGACGACACCCTCAAGGCTCATTTCGAGCAAATTGGTGAAGTCGAAAGTGCACGTGTAATTACCGATCGTGACAGCGGTCGCTCAAAGGGATTTGGTTTCGTGCAGTTCACTGACGAAGCTAACAACCAAAAAGCGGTCGATGCACTCGACGGTAAAGATCTCGATGGTCGCGCTATCAACGTTAGCCTTGCTCGTCCACAGGAAGATCGACCAAAGCGTGATTTCGGTGGCGACAACCGCCGAGGCGGTGGTAGCAACAGTGGCGGTTCATTCCGTCAGCGTAGCTGGTAATTTTTTACCACCATACATACAAAATAGCTTCCGATTCGGAAGCTATTTTGTATGGGAATGAAGTTGCGACTCAAACATATGGTAGAAAGCTCCCTTTGCAGCAATCAACTCTTTTGCCTTACCCTGCTCGACTACCTTTCCATCCTCAAGCATATAAATCATATCCGCTTTCTCAACCGTAGTAAAACGGTGACTAATCGTAATAATCGTACGGTGCGTGTCCTCAAAGAGACGCTTAAATATACGCGTCTCGGCGAGAGCGTCAATAGCGCTGGTTGGCTCATCGAGAATAACCACGGGACTATTCCGGTAGAAGTTGCGCGCCAATGCTAGTCGTTGCCACTGACCACCCGACAGATCCGTGCCTGCCACACCATCATCACTCTCCATCCATTGATTCACATAGGAGTCGACACCCTTTGGCAGCTTCTCCAGAAATTTACGTGCCTCCGCCCTATCTATCGCCTGGTCAAATCGTTCCTGCTCAAATGCTCGCTCAACCTCCCCAAAGAGAATATTGCTTTTAGCTGTCGCAAATCCATATGAAATGAAGTTTTGTTGCAACACCCCTAGCTGCTTATGCCATGAATCGATGGCCACCTCCTTAAGATCATGATTGTCGAGTAATATGACACCGTCCGTCGGATTATACAAACCGGTTAGCAATTTGATGAGTGTCGACTTACCGGCGCCATTTTCACCGACGATCGCCACATGCTGGCCCCTCTCTATTTTGATATTGATATCATCAAGTACCAATTTATCCCGAGTTGGATATTGAAACGACACGTGCTCAAATTTAATCGCATCAGGTATTTCGATAAGTCTTTTACCCTTTCGTTGTGCCTGCGGCAGTGAAATAAATTCTTGGTAATCGAAAAGATTTGCTAAGTCCTCATCGATTCCACTTAGCTCTCTGACAAACTGCTCTGCCGAGCTCATCGCACGCGAGACAATTTGCTGTACGTAGAGGAACTGTCCAATTGGCTGTGCACGATGGATGATCTGTACTGTTATCCAGAGTAGCGCTATGACTTCACCAGCAGACTGAAATATACTCACATAGAGACGCTTTGGGATATACTTTCGCTCAAACTCAACCCGTTGACGATCATCCTTATCGCGCAGTTTCGAGCGAAGAGCCATGAGATGTTTTGCCATACTGTAAAGACGCAATTCAGCGATGTATTGCGGCCGGAACATGTCCCACTCGATCATTGCACGAGCACGGCGTGTTTCGACATTTTCATTCCAGTGGCGAGCATAGGCACGCGACACCATAAACTGTACCCACACTGATGGGACGATAGCGACAAACACTATCAAACTAAGCCAGGCGTTGACAAAAAGAAGCGCACCGACACTCAAAATTACAGACATTAAGGCAGTCAAAATCTGCGTCAGCCGGTCAAACACATACGGGAACATCTGGCCGAAGCGGAGTGCCTTGTCATACATATCGGCCGTATCTTTATCGTCATAACGCCAAAAATCAAGATTAATGAAATGATCGTACATACGATCAGTCATCGCTGCTTCAACCTTAAAACGCATTAGTTGCGTGACATATGATTCCAAACTTTGCCATCCGATCACCACAATACCAAGTAAGGCCGTGATGACAACAAACCAAATTGCTCGCTCGCCAGCCGTTTCATCACCAGCATAGGCCTCAGCAAGCGCGGTTGTTGTGAGTGCCGCAAAGTACGTCGTCACGATCGGCAGGACTGACGTAATAATAGCACCAATAACTTGAATGATAATCGCTACCGGTGCTGTCTCATATGTCGTTTTTGAAACTTTAAAAATGGCAATCAGATATTGCTTCTTTGTCAGTTTACGGGCACCAGGTTTTTTACGTCTTGGCATAGCAGTAATGATTGTAATGCACTACTAGAACCAGGGCAATGGTGAGCGCACCCAGTCGAGATGAAGTTCAAATATAT
>JBPPME010000040.1:0-7073 GCA_051305895.1 Saccharimonadales bacterium (SeqCode) | reverse complement strand
CTTATCGGCTTTGATGTCTTTGTCGAGAATAGCGTAGGTGAGGGCGATGGCAGCAGCGCTATTAAAAATATTGTAGATGCCGCGTAGTTTCAAGCTGGTTGTAAAGTCGTCACCGCCTAATGAGAAAGTTGCGTCTTCGTCGGTATAGCTTTTGAGGATGACGCTCGCCTCTGGTTTTTTCGATGAAGCTTTTGTCGTACCTCGCATGTCATCGTCACTGGGGAAGGTAGCGAGGAGTTCTTTACTCAGTCCGAAGAATTCAACTTTTTGAGTTGTGAGGGAATCTTTAATCGCGAGGACGCGATGATCTTCACGATTCAGGACGACCGTATCAGTCGTTGCCCGGGCAATGGCCGTGAGGAGCTTGGCTGTAGCGTCAATCTCACCAAAGCGATCCAGTTGGTCGCGCATGACATTCAAAAGCAGACTATAGCGAGGGGGAATTGTTTCGACAAACTTAACGGCATGAGCCTCGTCGAGTTCCAGGACCGCGATATCGGCGTCTAACTTCCCTTTCATGTCGATCTCGCCGAGCAAGGCCGCGGCGACACCACGACTAAAGTTGCTGCCGGTTCGGTTAGTGAAGACCTTGAGGCCGTGAGCTTCGAGGAGCGCAACGACCATTTTTGTGGTTGTCGTTTTGCCATTGGTACCGCTAATAACAACAACACCGCGAGGAAGGTGAGCGAGGGTGTCTTTGATGAAATCAGGACTTATTTTTTCAACGAATAATCCTGGCAAAGCCGAGCCGCCACCACGAAGGCGGGCAGCGTAGCGAACCGCTTTTCCCAAGATTACGACAAAGGGTTGAGGCATATGACCCATTATATCGTATAATGATGATATGTTTTTGGTGGGAATGATCACTTGGTGGTACGGCCACGGCTGGCGGGGGCAATTTGGACGAGTACGTGACCGTTTAACCGGAACGGCCAGCTTCTTTTCGATTGGCCAGCTCTTTTCAACTTTGTTTTCTCCGTTTCGGCAGATTTCTGCTGGCGGGTCGAGCGGCCCGTTAGGCGTGGTGTTGCGAGCCTTCATTGACAGCTTGATTTCTCGGGTGATTGGGGCGATCGTCAGGTTGTTCACTATCTTTATCGGCGTCATTATTTTGGTTGTGCAAGCACTCTACGAACTAATCATTCTTGTTTTTTGGTTGTTCCTTCCGATATTCCCAGTCATTGGCCTGATTATAATGGCAATTGGATGGGTACCGCGATGGATGTGAAATTATTTGATCCAAAGAGTGCCCGAGCTCGCAAAGCACACTTGGGACGAGCTTTGTCTCCATGGGCAGCGACGTTTGAAGTCAGTGTTTTACTACTGATTGTTGGCGGCATCGTATTGGTTGGCTTTGGCAGTGCGATTGGTTGGGCAGTGATTGGCCTTGCGGCAATTCCGGCAATGATTGTCGAATGGTACAAGCACGATTTACGTGACGCTGCAGTCATTAAAGACGGCAAGCGAGTTGACGATATATTAGAGAGCGAGATCCTTGGTGTATTGCCATCTCAACCAACGCCAAAAGACATCGCAGCGGCACTGTCACGAACAAATAGTGGCCTTTTCTTTACGACTCGATTCGGTATTGGGGGAGGTTTCCTGGAACAAGTGGCGTCAACAAATCGTGACGATACACCGGCTATCTTTGCCGAAGCGTTAAAGATCGCCAGTCAAG
The DNA here is from genome assembly GCA_051305895.1 of Saccharimonadales bacterium (SeqCode). Classification (GTDB taxonomy): domain Bacteria; phylum Patescibacteriota; class Saccharimonadia; order Saccharimonadales; family Saccharimonadaceae; genus JBPPME01. The sequence continues at coordinate 5,395 of JBPPME010000040.1, read as the reverse complement.
TGGGGAACCGCATGAGCGCTGGTGTGTTGATCCTGGCGATGGTTCGGCAACTTCCTGGTAAGACAACTCTCTTGGGCCACTTGCAGCTCGAGGAAGATGATCTGGTGAGAGGTATCAATTGGTATCATCGACTTCATGATTTAATCGCCACGGCTCAGAAGCGGCCACGTCGACCAGGTGGCATTGGCCGTGATTGGTCATTTGGCTGGATTCCGACATTATCACGTTTTGGTCAGAATCTTTCTGAGGCCGGAGCGCTGTATACTGACATCAGAGGTGAAACACTCAACCAGGTTCTAAAAGCACTGGACAGTGGCGTTGGGAGTATTGCGCTGGTAGGGCAGAACGGTGTCGGCAAAACAGAGTTAGTATACGAGCTAGCGAGTCAGTTGATGGATCTGGCAAGTAATGTACCGGATAAACTACGGTATCACCAAGTCTTCATGCTGGATGCGACTCGTTTGATCTCGACCGCAGGAGGTAAAGGCGAACTTGAGCAGTTGGTCGAGCTATTGTTGTCTGAGGCATATGCGGCCAAGAATATTATTCTCTGCCTCGATAACGCACAGCTATTCTTTGAAGAAGCGGTTGGTTCTGTCGATATAACAAACCTTTTGCTGCCAATCTTGGAGGCCGGTCGTTTGCCAATTATCTTAACTATGGACGAACAGCGTTACTTGCAAATCAGCAAACGAACGCCGGCTCTTACGAATGCAGTCAATAGGATCAATGTTCATCCAACCAGTGAATCGGATACGCTTCGAGTGTTGCAAGATCATTTACCAGTTGTTGAGTTTAAGCGCAAAGTCACCTATATGTACCAAGCGCTCCATGAGGCCTACAAGTTAGGTTCCCGCTATGTTTATGACACAGCCATGCCTGGCCAGGCTATGACACTGCTGGAGGCGGCGGCGGATTACGCCGAATCTGGATTAGTGACGGTTAGGTCAGTTGGTCTAGCGATCGAGAAAACAGTTGGTGTCAAGACGAATGCTGTCGATGACGAGACTGAACGCGACACCCTCCTTAATATGGAGACACTCATTCACAAACGCATGATTGGTCAAGAGCGCGCAGTTGGGGTCGTCGCAGATGCGCTGAGGCGAGCCCGTTCGGGTGTGCGAAACCAAAAGCGACCAGTTGGAACGTTTCTGTTCTTGGGACCTACTGGCGTTGGTAAGACGGAACTGGCTAAATCCCTTGCGGCCGTCTATTTTGGTGGTGAGGACAAGATCATTCGTTTGGATATGAACGAGTTTGTGTCGAGTAACGATGTTGCTCGTCTGATTGCCGATGGTGCCGATGATTCGGGTAGCTTAACGGCGCAGGTGATGAAGCAACCATTTAGTGTTGTGTTATTAGACGAAATCGAAAAAGCGCACTCAAGTGTGCTGACGACGCTACTACAGTTACTTGACGAAGGTATTTTGCGTGATGCGCGCAACCGTGAGATTAGCTTTCGCGATACGATTGTCATTGCAACCAGTAATGCTGGTGCGGATCGCATTCAAGAATACTTGCACCGCGGCTATGACCTGGAGCAATTTGAAGATACGTTTGTTGACGAGTTACTGAGCAGTAATGTGTTTCATCCAGAGTTCCTCAACCGTTTCGATGAGATTGTTGTTTTTGCTCCACTAAGCAAGCCGGAATTACTACAGGTCGTCGATCTGATCCTGAACGATGTGAATAAAAACTTAGCGGAACAAAAAGTGACTGTCAACGTGACGAAGGATGCAAAGGACTATCTCGTTGAAGCTGGCTATGACCCACGTCTTGGCGCCCGACCAATGCGTCGTGTTGTCCAACGAGCAGTCGAGAATACGGTTGCTAAAGAAATGCTTGCTCAGAACATCACAGCCGGTGGCACGATTGAGATTACGCTCGAACAAGTTCGATCGATTCTACAAAAAAAGAAGCAAGCTGACGACATAGCCCAAGAAAACAAATAACTCGATCCATAATGAATCGAGTTTATTGTTTGGGGCGAATGATGGGGATTGAACCCACTACCTACGGAACCACAACCCGTCGCTCTAACCAAATGAGCTACATCCGCCACGCATAGGCTATTGTAACAGATTGGGACTGATAAGAAAATATGGTATAATGACATGATTCGCGGGCGTCGTATAATGGCTAATATGTCTGCCTTCCAAGCAAACGATGAGAGTTCGATTCTCTCCGCCCGCACCACAGATAGATCATTAGAGACGTCAGAACTTCCTGGCGTTTTTTGTTATTATAAAAGAATGGATAATAACCGTCCGGATTATATACGACCTGTCGAATCAGCAAAAGAGATTGATGACATTCTTCCAGATCTGAGTGTAGGCGCCACCGAAGAAGCGATCTTACGACGATCTCGGTGGGCTGGGATTATAGAGGTGAGGTATGTGGCTGATGATTTAGCGGACGATGAAACGCTACTCGAATTTATAGAGCTTCATCTTCAAGGCCGCACACCTATGACGAGAATGGGAAGAGGTTTATTGCTTGCGGATTTTCAAGTTCGTGACGATAGTGGACTGACAAAAACAATGCTTGATGACTTCGCCCAGAAACTCGGAGGGATAATGGGTATGCCTGTATCTTTCTTTGAAGGAAGGATCGTTCAGTTTGATACTGAGAGTGTAGACCATCTACTCGGCGATGAATATCGGCCAAGACCATACCTAGTTTAATAGTAAAGTTCTAACTTCACTTAGAATCCCGCACCATAGATGAACCATTGGAGACGCCAGGACTTTCTGGCGTTTCTTTTTTTACCGATAAGAATGCTACGATAGATATATGGAATTATTTGACTTGGTAGATGTAGACGATAACATCATCGGTGTAACTAATAAAAAAGAAGCACATGCAACGGGCAAATTACATCGTGTTGGTGCAGTATATGTTTTTGACAGTAAGGGCAGGCTATATGTTCAAGTACATAAGTCAAGCGGCGGTCTATACGACCATTCTGTTGGCGGTCATATATCACGGGGTGAAACATACGCCGAAGGAACAAAGCGTGAAGCCGAGGAAGAACTTGGTATTACACAACCACTTGAAGAGCTGAGCATATTCTATTCTGACGAAGGGCCTGAGCTGCAGCACATGTTCGGACTATACACTTGCATAGCCGATCCTTCATGGAAGTTCACTCCAAACGAAGAAGTCGAAGAAATTATTCCAATGGATATTTCGGTTATACGAGATTTGATGAATAAAGAATCTCAAAAGTTTACACGAGGATTCATTAATACAATGTCAGTATATATTCGCTTAAAAGGCGAGTAAAGTTCGGACTTCGCCCAAGACAGTGTACCATGAATATATGACAGAAATTATACTCAAAAGTAAGCCAACGCTTAAAGACATGCAATCGTATGTATCGCAGGTTGTAAAGGCGCGTGGGTTTGGTGAAGAAACAGTTGCAGAATTATTTATGCTGCTGCTAGAAGAGTGTGGCGAAATGGCAAAAGCGGCTCGCAAAACCCAAAATATTAAAACCGATCAAAAATCAAAAGTCTTTGAACTCGATCATGAAGTTGCAGACGTGCTGATGTATTTACTTGAAATTTGTAATCGATTTGATATTGATCTTGAGAAAGCATTTCGTGATAAGGAAGAGATAAACGCAAAACGTACGTGGCAGTAATCTTATCTGTCGGCTATAATACAAGACATGCTCGAATAGAGTAAATGGTACGCCCCGGTAGCTCAGTTGGATAGAGCAGAGGACTTCTAAGCCTAAGGTCACTGGTTCAAGTCCAGTCCGGGGTACCAAGCATAAGCATCATGAAAGACTTCAAACTGAAGTCTTTTTGTTTGCTACAATAAAGCTAATGAGAAATGCAATTATCCTCCATGGCCTACCGAGCAAGAATGAATACTATAGTGATAAGTACCCAAGTGCGAGTAACTCGCATTGGCTCCCGTGGCTTCAAAAGCACTTGTTGATCAATGACATCAAGGCTGATACGCCTGAGATATTTAATGTTTACGATCCACATTACGATCGGTTCGTTAAAGAAGTTGAACGATTTGATATTACTCTCGAGACCACTTTAGTTGGCCACAGTATGGGCGCTGGTTTTTGGATAAAATACTTGTCTGAACATCCTGAAGTATTTGTTGATAAAGTTGTTCTTGTCGCACCATGGATAAATAGCAACCAAAGCTACAAGATTGATTTCTTTGACTTCGAGATAGATCCGGCAATCGTCGAACGGACAAACGAATTTATCATATTCGCATCAGACAATGACGATGATGGCGTCAAAGATTGCGTGAGGATCTTGTTAGAGAAATTACCTAATATTACCGTACGTGAGTTTCACGACTACGGGCATTTCACCATGGGAAGCATGAAGACGGAGGCATTCCCCGAGCTTCTTGAGGTTATTTTATGAACAGCCATGTAGATATTTATAAAGCAGGCGGAGTAATTATAAAGGATCGACGTTTTCTCGTTACCCGTTCTGTTGGCAAAGATATTTTCATCGCACCAGGTGGAAAGTTAGAAAATGAGGAAACGGCTATTGAAGCACTCGTTCGTGAAATGAACGAGGAAGTGCAAATTAGTATCGATACATCTACGCTTGAAGTGCTGGGAAGCTTCATTGCACAAGCAGCTGGAAAAGAGGACAAGACTTTGAAGATGGATGTGTTTATCATCCATGACTTTGAGGGTAGTATTGTGCCATCGAGTGAAGTAGAGGAAGTTATGTGGGTGAATACTCAAACAGAAGACGTGCTGCTTGGCTCGATTTTCGAACATGATGTGATGCCCCTACTTAAGCAGCGAGATTTGATTGATTAAATTGAACGAGTTTCGTTCGAATTTTAACCATTGTGCCGTACCAAATCGATACATTTAGAACTAGTCTCCGAATCGGAGGCTTTTTGTTTACGCTTTCTAGTTTTATGGGTATATGTAAAAATAATAAATAATGTTTGTTGACGGCAGAGAGCGAATAGGTAGGAATCCCGACATTTATGATACATTGGGTCTTCTTAGTAGTGAAGAACTTTTTCAACACTTGAATGCTCAAGAATGGATAGATAAGTATCGAGTTGAGCATAGCGATGGCTCGCTTGATATGTTTGGAACTGTTGATAGGGTGGGCATTCCACTTGCTTCGGTTGATGAGAAATATGAATCGGACCCGATAGTTACGAAAGCATACATCAAGGGAGTACATATTGATGCCGATGAAGCAATAAGGATTCATATTTCACCAAGAAATGAGGAGGATCAGGCGCGATTCAGCTTAGGGCACGAACTTGGGCACTTTTTTCTGTTTCAGCAGGGCTATACTCACGATGATTCAGTCTTAAATCCTAGTGCTGAACAGTTTTGTGATTTTTTTGGACGAGAGCTCGCTCTACCGTCTGGATATCTCGA
>JBPPME010000006.1:0-8755 GCA_051305895.1 Saccharimonadales bacterium (SeqCode) | reverse complement strand
AATATACATAAAAAGCCACCCATGGCACTATGCGGTGACTTTTTCTTAGTTGGCATGACGTATTAGTACCACGATATCTTGACCTTTGTTCGTCAAAATAGTCTGCGAGACTGACATATACGCCAGTATGCCAAAACGTAAGTGTTATCTCTTGCGTTCGCGATACTCGCCAGTCGTCGTATCAACAGATACAATATCCCCCGTCTTAATAAAGGCTGGTACGCGGATAGTGAGACCCGTCTCAAGTGTGGCATCCTTTTGGACAGCACCAGAAGTATCACCTTTCACTACATCTTCGGCGTAGGTCACTTCCAGGAAAAGGTTTTTTGGAAGCTCGACGTTGATGACCTTGCTGTCAAAAAACTGCAAGTTAAGGATTTCACCTTCTTTCAGGTAGCCGGCAGCATCCCCAACAACATCGGCATTAAGCTCAAATTGCTCAAATGTTTCTGGCTCCATGAAGTAAAACAACTCGCCGTCGTTATACAGATACTGTACCGGCTTATTGCTTACCTCAGCCGGTTCAATCTTATCCTGACCCTTGAAGGTCTTTGGGATTAAGCTGCCATCGACGAGGTTCTTGAGTTTCACATTAACAATACTGCCGCCGCGACCCATGACTTTCTGGCCATACTCGACGACACGATAAGGCTTCCCATCGATCTGAACGATAGTACCTTTTTTAAGATCAGTTGGCTGATACATTGAAACTATCCTTGTGCGACAAATGGTAGTAGTGCTAGATGACGAGCACGCTTAATAGCGACCGTCAGTTGACGCTGTTGACGTGCATTGAGACCAGTCTTTGAGATTGGTTCGATTTGTCCGTACATATTGATATAGCGCTGCAGCGTCTTGACATCTTTGTAATCAAAGTACGCTGGGCTGTCCTTTTTAGAACGTTTTAGGGCCATTTATATTCTCCTTAGAATGGGATTTCACTTAAATCAATTGGTTTGTCGTCGACGTCTTCAATCACGACGTCGTCCGATTTTCTCTTCGCCGGAGCGCTAGGGGCTGAAGCTGAACCGCTGTCGCCAGCAGGCCCATCGAGGAAAGTTACGTCAGTTGCGGTCACTTCAATGCGTGAACGCTTCTTGCCGGTCTCTTTGTCATCCCAGCTATCCTGACGCAGGCGGCCTTGTACGAGTACACGGCGGCCTTTTGCGAGATATTGCATTACAAGATCGCCAAGTTTTTCCCAAGCAGTGACGTCAAAGAAGTCTGCCTGGTCGTCCTGACCAACACGGTCAACGGCGATACTAAACGAAACGACTGACTTACCACTCGATGTGGTGCGTGATTCTGGATCGCGCGTGAGGCGTCCTAATAGGATTACCTGATTAATACTTCGTGCCATATCTCTCCCCTATTCTCCCTTGCAATTATTTATTCTGCTGATTTCTCAACTGGTAGGCTTGCTCTTGCTTCTTCGAGCGCCCTACGGCCTTTTTCGTCAATGGTGACGAGCAGATAGCGTAATACTTCGTCGGTGATATTCAAGATGTTTGAAATCTTGAGTGGTGCCTCTGTAGGCAGCTTCACGTCAAAAGCTACATACACTGCGAAGTCCTCTTTTTTGATGTGGTACGCAAGCTTTTTCTTGCCCCAGTTGTCTTCTTTGACGATCTCACCACCAGCGCTCTTGACGATGTCACGAACCTTTGCTAACGGTGTCTCCAGATCTGCTTCCAGGTCTGGATGAATAAGAACGGTAAGCTCGTATTCCTTCACTAGTTTCCTCCTTTGGAATCCTTATGGATGCTTACACTGGTATGTAAGCTGAGTTGATAACAGAGATATTATAGCAAAAAACAGAGGTAATGTCTAGTATTGTTCGACCGTTTCACCACTGCCAAGATCGTCTATGCTTGATATAAGTACATTGCGTGGACGGTTGCCGTCAGCTGGAGCAATAACACCTTGCTCTTCCATCTCTTCGATAAGTCGTGCGGCGCGTGAATAGCCGATACGGAGACGACGCTGCAAGTAGCTGGTGCTTGCTTTGCGCCCTTCAATCACTACCCGCACTGCATCACGGTACATTGAGTCGTCACTACTGCCAGCGCTATCGTAATCCATCACAACGCCACCTTTACCATTTAGTTGAACTGGCTGTGCGATAATCTCATCGTTATATTGCGGCGCAGACTGCATACGCAGATGATCAGTAACCTTGTTTACTTCTTCATCAGTCACCCAAGCACCTTGGATGCGCTTTGGCTTACCCATATCAGCTGTCTTCATCAGCATATCTCCTTGCCCAAGCAGTTTCTCAGCACCAATTTGATCGAGAATGGTACGTGAGTCAACCTGTGAAGCTACTGTAAAGGCGATACGTGCCGGCACATTGGCCTTAATAAGACCAGTGATAACGTCGACTGATGGACGCTGTGTCGCAAGCACCAAATGGATACCGACGGCACGCGCCTTCTGTGCTAAGCGGACAATCAACGCCTCAACGTCGCGTGCAGCTACCATCATGAGGTCGGCCAGCTCGTCGATTACGATGACGATGTATGGCATAGCACCGTCTTCCACTTCTTGTTTATTTCCATCCTCGTCTTTAACTGAAATTTTCTTGGCACCGCTATGCACCCTCTGGTTATAGCTCTTTATATCACGAAGCTTTTCATCAGCTAATAATTTGTAGCGGCGCTCCATCTCGTTGACTGCCCATTTCAAGGCGCTGATTGTCTTTTCCGGCTCAGTAATAACTGGAGTAAGCAAGTGTGGAATATCCTCGTACGGAGCCATTTCCACTTGCTTAGGATCAACAAGAATCAGTCGCATTTCGCTCGGACTATTGCGATAGAGCAAGCTTGTGAGCAGCGTATTAATCATTACCGACTTACCAGACCCCGTCTGACCAGCAATCAATAGATGCGGCATCTTATTAAGCTGTCCTACAGTCGCCTGACCAGAGATATCTTTACCGACCGCAAAGCTCAGTGGTTCACTGGCTCCCGTCCATTGCTTGTCTTCTAGAATTCCGCGCAAACGCACAACGGCTGCTTTACGATTCGGAACTTCGATACCGACAGCACGCTGACCAGGAATCGGTGCCTCAATACGCAAACTTTGTGCTGCAAGATTCAGAGCGATATTAGTTTCCAATGCAGTGATACGTGTCAGCTTCACGCCACTCGGCGGTTTGAGCGTATACTGTGTCACCTTCGGACCAATATTCGCACCTTCCATCTCGACATCGATGCTAAATTCAGCCAGCGTGTCCTTGATTGTCTGAGCATTATGCTGCACATCACCAGGATCAGCCGGACTTTGCTTTTTCTCAAGGAGATCAAGTCCAGGTGCTTTCCAGTTCGGATCACTGACTGTGACCAGTGCCGTACCCGCTTCGGCTTCCTTATCTTGTTTGACGCTACCCTTCAACGACGAGAGATGACTCTTACTCTTCTCGTTCGGATCAAGCATGCTCACACCAGCATTTACCTTGAGTTCACCGATATCGGTCGCTTTTGATGTCGGTGCGTCGATAGCGGCAGCCTTACGCATGATATTGACATTCGACTTAGTACTTGGATCGGTCGCAAGCATGGCACGCACAGTGTCAATGATAGCCTTTGGTGTAATTCGCAAGACAAAGAGTGCCGTGACGATAATGAACAAGATATAAATAAAAGCAGCGACACCCGAATCAACCAGAGCAAGCATGGCACTATTGACAGCAGTGCCGAGGAATCCGCCGGTTGTTTCGCCGGAAGCGTTTTTCATAAGGCCAAAAAGTCCGCTACACCACATGACTAGCAGCGTCGCGCCAAATTTCATCATGAATGGCAACTTATTCTCATCGGAACGGAAAATCTCTACTGCTAAGTAGACAAAGAGTAACGGAATCAAGTAGATGGCATAGCCAATAGTCTCAAGACCCGTCTTCTGGAGCCACTCCAACACTGGACCACCAACACCGAACCAAGCCACAATCAGTAAAATAGAAATGGCAATCAATGCGACCGCAGCTACCTGCCCCCAAAAACCAGCAGGTAGAATGTGCTGCGGTGTTTGCTTGACTTGCTTCTTGCTTGTACGCTTTTTCTTTTTTGCCATAACTGGGTTTGATTATACTCGGACAGCCTATCCCTGTCTATATCTGTTACACGGCATAATTTTAGCATAAATTGCAACAAAATGCAACTTATGGTTAGTTCCCACAATGATGCTGTAGAGTGTTCCTGCCACCTTTACGAGATACAATCACAGCATTCCTAGCCAAAAAAGACACCGGATTTATCGGTGCCTTTTTATTAACTCTAGTTCTCACTCAGTCAGAACTAGTAGCCGCGAGTATCAGTCTTGACGCGTGGCTCAGTCGCCTCAGTATCAGGTGTCTGAGGCGGTGGGAAATTCTTTGACGCTGGACGCTTGAGTCGTGCATCGCCACCATTGCCATTACTATTTACCTGAGCTGCTTGTGGTTGACGATCCTGCTGTGGACGTCCGCCACCCTGCTGGCCACCACCAACTTCGTTGATGACTGGAATCACGATAGGTGTGCGACGAGTCTGGTCGTACAAAATGTGCGTAACTTCGTCTTTAATTTCCTTTTTGATTTGTTCCATATCGAACTTTTTGCCACCAAAACTACGAGCAACTTTTTGCTTCACGTATTGGCGAATAAGCCCCATAAGCTCCTCATTGTCACGAAGATAAATGAATCCACGTGAAATGATGTCTGGGCTTGTCAGTAGACGGCCTGTACCACGCTGGATGGTCAGGACAACTACGAACATACCCTCGGCAGCCATATGGATGCGATCCTTTAGGACAACTTCTGAAACCACTGCTCCGCTATCGTCGTACATCATACCTCCCACAGGAAGGCGGCCATTCTTTCGCGCACCATCATGAGTAAATTCGAGTACATCACCAGAGTCACAGACGAAGATATTGTCACGCTTGACACCACACTCTTTCTCAGCGAGTCGAGCATTGTGAACAAGCATATGGAATTCACCATGAATCGGCATATAATATGTCGGATTCAGCGCATTGATAAGCTTGATGTGATCTTCATAGTAACCGTGGCCGGAGAGGTGAAGCGGACCAACGCCTGTCAGGTGGCTTTTGCCGTTCTGAATAACTTCAGAACCTTCACGCATCAGACCATCGACGGTACGAACAATATACTTTTCATTGCCCGGAATAGGGTTTGAACTGAAGACAACAACATCAGTACCCTTAACTTTGATGTGCTTATGAGCACCAGAAGCCATACGGTTGAGTACAGCGTTGAACTCACCCTGAGAACCAGTACAAATAATCGTCACCTGGTTATCTGGTAACTTAACGATGTCTTCCATTTTGACGACGACGTCTTTCGGAATCTTGATTGTGCCAGTCCTCAGCGCCACTTCGACGTTTTGGATCATGCTATATCCAGCAAAAGCCACCTTACGATTATGCAACTTAGATTCTTCGAGCATGACCTGGATACGGTGCAGTTGAGATGAGAACGAACTCATGATAAGCCGTGAATTGGCATGCTTTTCCATGACTTCACCAATACTGTGTTGGATGTCGCGTTCGCCATGGGTGTGCGTACCATCACTCTCACAGTTGGTACTTTCATTCATAAGGAGTAAGATGCCTTCTTTAGTGGCTATCTCAGTCAGACGTTCGAGATCGAACTTAACACCATCGACTGGATTCTCTTCAAAGCGCCAGTCGCCAGTATCAATAAGTACACCCAGTGGTGTACGGATGACAACTGCGGTCGCGTCAGGAATAGAGTGGTTGACGCGTACGAGTTCGATACTGAAGTTATCACTTACCTGAACACGCTCATGTGCTTCAGGGTTCATCTCATGATAATCAGGCTCGAAACCGCTACTTGCCTCCTCCATAGTTCGTTTGACCATAGCGAGCGTAAACTTACTACCGTAAACTGGCGCTGGAATCTTGTGCGCAACATGGCGGTAGGCACCGATGTGGTCAAGGTGACCGTGCGTGAAAACCTGTGCCCTGATTTTATGCCTGTTCTCCTCAAGCCACGTGATATCAGGGGTAATGTAATTGATGCCAGGATAATCAGGGCCTGGAAACAGGAAACCGCAATCGATCACAATAATATCATCTTCGTACTCGATGGCCATCATATTTTTACCAATTCCCATTTCACCGAGACCACCAATCGGTATAACACGGAGTTTTGGACCGTTGATGCGAGGCATCTTTTTCTGATCGGCTAGACTGAACTGTCGGCCATTATAGCCGTTGTACATCGACTTATTTACTGGCACATTGATGATGTGCTGGCTAGCGCGTAAGTTGACGTTTTCGCTAGTGCGACGCTGCGCACGGAAAACCTCACCCTTGCGAGTATTCGTATTGTTCAGAACAGTATTATTCGATTTCTGCTTCTGGCCACCGGGCCGTTTGCTTATATCGTCGTTTTGTGGGGTTTTGAGTCTTCGTTGACCCATAATATTGTTATTTCTCCTTTGTTTATTGAAATAAATGATATTGCAAAGTAAGTCTACGAAAGATGGAACGTCAGACAATTTCTAAAAAGTCCCCTCTCTGTAAGTGGTCTTCATTGTAGCAAATATTACGTCTTTTTGCAACCTTTAGGCCTCTTCTACTACTGTTGGTACAGTCAAAAAATCGTCAATCAACGTCTGACGCATACCGCCATTATAGAGAGCTGCTGCTGGATGGTAGAGCGGAACAATAATCAGTTTTTCGTCGCCGAATTGGATTCGTTTCGGCTGGCCGTGGATTTGGCTAATGAACATACCAGGCAAAAAGTACTCCATACTGTGTCGCCCCAAGGTAATAACAACTTTCGGCTTGATGATCTGGAGTTGCTTGAGCAAATATGGCCAAAACGCTTTTTTTTCTTCCGGTAAAGGATCGCGGTTATTCGGCGGACGATATTTCACAATGTTTGTGATGTAGACGTCGCCTCTCACCATATCGGCAGCAGCCAACATCTCGTTTAAGAATTTCCCGGCTGCACCAACAAACGGAAGACCCTGCTCATCTTCGTTTTTGCCAGGTGCTTCACCGATAAAGACGATGTCGGCGTCAGGATTACCATCTCCAAGGACCAGTTGAATCGCCTGATCTGCAAGCTCCGGACACACATTGCGCTCAAGGATGGTGGCACGAAGTGCCTCAAGTTGTTGCTGCTTCGATATCATAATGCCTCTTATCACCCCAGAAAGAAAGGCGCATAACTACTTCCTGATGATTGGGAAAGATATTTATCCGATGCTGCCCTATAGAGAGATACCTCACTGAGCGATTAAGCTCTTCGTCATTGAAGTGCTTGTTGAGTACCGAATCTTGTTCATCCTCTTTATACGCCTGAACAACTTCGTCGGTTGTCCTAGTATAGTCAGTCTTCTTTGCTGTTACTCTAACGCAGGCTGCCTTGATATACTTATCTTTTTTGGTAGCGACAAGCATACTGAACTCATCAAGGTTCGTCATGAACCCAGCACGGTCTTTCTTAAATTCTGTAAGGTATCGCTCAATTTGTGTCAAAGGACTGCTCGACCAGTAGACATAGGGATTCCAACTGTCAAGAACATTCAGCTCACTCGCAGCCGCATGCCCTGTCTGACAATCCTTGTTATTAAGCCCATTAGCTGTCAGCATAATTGCCAAAACCACCGAACTAGCAATGATAATGATTGCCATAATAATACCGCCAACTAAGTGCAATATTGACTGATGTTGAATGGTCAGGTATATGTTGCACAGATATATCCAGTATACTACTCGGCGTTACTTAATATTTGCTTTGTCAGTAATAGTTTCGCCGAGCGTGTTAATCTCATTAACGATTTCAGCATCCTCAGTAAGCTTTTCAATATTAGACTGCCAGTCCCTGATAGCATCTGAGAGTTCACCCGTTAAATCATAGTATTCACTAACTGCATCTGAATCGTACTTTTTATAATCAGCTCGTCCCGCTTGCACCTTCGCGATGACAGGTTCAAGTTTTGCTAGAATAGTTGTTATTTTGCCTACAAACGTCTTGTTGACATCATTCTCAAGAGTCACACCGTCAAGTGCTTGACGCAGCGCCATCACCTTCTCATCAATAGTATCCGCACTTGTAGAACCACTTGAAAAATCACTAATTGGTGGCAAGAGCTTATCGTATGATTCCAGTATTACTGCCATAACTTCGTTAAACTTTGTCTGTTTCTCTTTGAGCGTGGCATAGTCAGCTTTTATGTCAGTATCAGCGTTCACCGCCTTCAATTTTCCCAGTTCTTCGAGTTGAGCATCAAACTTCTCTTTGTTCTTCTTGAGCGTATCTACATCATTGGCAATTTCAGTTTTAGTGCTAGATGTACTAACGTATATAGAACCCATGTCTGAATACGTATCGCGCACATCTGATACTGCTGCATAGGCCGTTTCATAATCAGCCTTGGAGACGCTCATCGAACTAACTACCAGAACCAGCGCTACGATAGCAAGCACGAGGCCAACAAAACCACTAATAACCCAAATAATTAGTTTTTTATTAAGGCCTTTACCTGATGGCGAGACTACTGCACCAATGGGCGCAGTAGTCATTGGTGCACTCACAAAAACTGGAGCCGTCGGTTTTGGTTCTGCCTGTGGTGGTATTATCGGTTCTTGTGATGGCGGCACAACAGACTGCGGTGGCACGATAGGTGAGTTATTTGGGTTTGGGTTATTATCCATAGATACTCCTTATTTCAGTTATACCTGATTATACATTAAAAGCTTACGCTATAGATACAAGCTAGTA
>JBPPME010000003.1:0-21914 GCA_051305895.1 Saccharimonadales bacterium (SeqCode) | reverse complement strand
AAAGAAAATCACACTTATCGAGGCAGCACCGCGTGTTTTGCCACGTAGTACCGAAAAAGGGAGCACCCAAGTTGCAAAACGCCTCAAAAAACTCGGCATTACTGTTAAAACCAACATGAAGGTTGAAGAAGCAACGCTTGATAGTCTGACTGTTAGCGGCAAACCATTGGCAACTCACACGATTATTTGGACATCTGGTGTGACGAACGCACCATTCTATAAAGATAATGCCGAACATTTTACGCTCAATGAACGTGGTAAGATCGTTGTCGATGAGTATTTGCGTGCGCGTGATGATATCTATGTCATTGGTGATAATGCAGCCACTCCGTATGCAGGCCTTGCTCAGACAGCACTACATGATGCTATTTTCTTGGCGGATCATCTAGACGGTGACAAGAAGAAATACAAGCCGTATTTGCCACCTTCAGTCATCCCGATTGGACATAACTGGGCGCTCTTTGAGTGGCGTAAGCTCCATTTTGCAGGGTTCCTTGGTGGTTGGATGCATCGACTTTCGAATCTTGTGGGTTTCAAAGATCTTTTGCCGTTTGGTGGAGCACTAAAAGCATGGCGCGCAACTCGTCAAAAGCAGTTACGTATTCCAGACAAGATTGATTGATTTATCACTTTACTCGTAGTGGATAAGTCTGTATAATAAGTCCATTACGCCAGCGAGGTCTTGTTTTTGACTGCGCGTGAAATATAATTTTAATACAAGGAGAATCACCAGGAATGGCAGATTTCGATCGAACTAAGCCGCACGTCAACGTTGGTACCATGGGTCACGTTGACCACGGTAAAACAACACTAACCGCAGCAATCACACATGTGCTTGCGAAACGTCTTCCAAGCGCGACTAACCAGCCTCGCAATTACGACGATATCGACAACGCACCAGAAGAGAAGGCTCGTGGTATCACCATCGCCTCATCTCACCAAGAATACGAGTCAGAAAAGCGTCACTATGCTCACGTGGACATGCCAGGACACGCCGACTACGTCAAGAACATGATCACTGGTGCCGCTCAGATTGATGGTGCTGTACTCGTGATCGCTGCAACTGATGGTCCTATGCCGCAGACTCGTGAACACGTATTGCTTGCTAAGCAAGTCGGTGTGCCAAAGATTGTCGTCTTCCTCAACAAGATGGACATCGCTGACGAAGAAATGGTCGAGCTCATTGAAGAAGAAGTTCGTGAACTTCTTGAGAAGAACGGCTATGACAAAGACGCTCCAATCATTAAGGGCTCTGCCGCTAAAGCACTGGACGGTGAAGCTAAGTACGAAGATGCAATCATGGAACTCGTTCAGGCTATGGACGACTACATTCCAGAACCAACTCGTGAAATGGACAAGCCATTCCTTATGCCTATTGAGGACGTATTCTCAATCAAGGGTCGTGGAACTGTTGCTACTGGTCGTATCGAGCAGGGTATCATTAAGCTCAACGAAGAAATTGAGATCATCGGTATCAAAGACACTCAAAAGTCTGTTGTTACTGGTATTGAAGCCTTCAAGAAGAACCTCGACCAAGGTCAGGCTGGCGATAACGCTGGTCTTCTTCTTCGTGGTATCGAACGTGAGCAAATCGAACGTGGTCAGGTTATTGCCAAGCCAGGTTCAATCACTCCTCATACTGAGTTTGATGCTGAAGTCTACGTTCTAAAGAAGGATGAAGGTGGTCGTCACACACCATTCACTAAGGGCTACAAGCCACAGTTCTACTTCCGCACAACCGACGTAACTGGTGAAGTTGAACTTCCGGCTGACAAAGAAATGGTCATGCCTGGTGATACTATCACTTTCAAGGTAAAGCTTCTCGCGCCTATCGCTATGGAGCAGGGTCTGAACTTCGCTATCCGCGAAGGTGGCCGTACCGTAGGTGCAGGTGTCGTTACCAGTATCACTAAATAACAAATCGTTATTACCATCAGCCCCGCGCTTGTCGCGGGTTTTTTGGTGAGAAAAGGAATAAGATAAGCATGCATCATTACCCGTGGACAGCCTACAGATATATCAAAGATAGGAGAGGCGACAAGCACAATGGTGAATGTCCATTCTGCCAACCTGAACAGCGTAGTCGTGCTGTACGTACGACGGATACGATGTATCTTATGCCTAACCGGACGAAGTATGATCTTTTTGAAGGCATTCCAGTTATCGAGCACTTAATGATCATTCCGAAAAAGCATCGAGAGGCAATCGTGGAGTTCACTAAGCAGGAACGAGCCGAGTTCGCGGATATAATTGCCGAATATGAATCACAAGGATATCACTTCTTAGGTCGTGGTGTAGGAACGGTCAGTCGCTCTGTACAACATCAGCACACGCATTTAATCAAGCTATCTGACAAGCCAACACAAGTCTTACTCCATATAAAAAAGATACATTTACTCCTAGCGAAGTAGCAGAGCTCTTTACGAACAGAGAGAAGTCTGGTATCTTACAGAGGTATTACTAATTCATGTCGAGAACTCGGCCAGACGTGAGTTCACAAGGAACACGATTCGAGCGGAGGTTACGGCATAGCACATAAGAAGGAGTAGCCCCATGGCTCAAAAAGATGATGGTCTTAAGATCCGTATTCGCCTGAAAGCCTATGACCACAAGGTCATCGACCAGTCAGCAAAACAAATTATCGACACAGCAATTCGCACAGGTGCGACAATTGCCGGTCCAGTACCACTGCCGACTCGCAAGAGTACATTCACAGTGGTCAAGAGTCCGCACGTCTACAAAAAGGGTGGTGAGGCCTTCGAAATGCGTATTCACAAACGCTTGATTGATATCACTGGCGCAACACCAAAAACCATCGATTCACTGCAGAATCTCAGCCTTCCAGCTGGAGTAGATGCAGAAATCCGCATGTAATTCAACTGCACAAATCTAAAACGCTACCTGTAAAACAGTAGCGTTTTTGATATACTGGAGGGCAATGGGCAGCACCAAACAAAACTCTCAACCACGTACCTACGCTCGGAATCGGCGGGCATTTTCACGTCGAGGCAATGAGAATGTATCTGAGTCTGACGGCTCATACATCCTGAAGCTTGTACTTTACGTAGTGCTCGGCACGCTATGGCTGAAGTTTTCTACTCCGGTAGTATGGGCGGGTACGCCGCTCTCCGGCTTTCCGATAGGCCTCATTATTGGGTTGATTGTTGTGAGGCTCGTCGAGAAATTTCAGTTTGACCGCAAGATCTGGTATGCTGTGCTGATTATCGTGGCGGTCGTCAGCTATTTCGTACCCGCCGGTATCGTAATCTGACGTTGGCTCTTAGAAAACAAATAAAATAATCTGCATGCGGGCTATACTACCAATCGGTGACGCGTAGAGGGTACCACTTGTCCGGTACCCATCGGCCAAACTTACTTGATTATGAAACCCTGACTCTCGTGAAGGATCTTCACCTGGAACTCCTTCGCTTTATCGGTAAAGTTCCGTTCAGAGTGATATCGATCACGTCAAACGTGAGCTTGAATGCGCGGAAGGTCCAGTAGGATGCTTGCGTCGGGAGAGAGCTGTACACTCTCTACGACCCGATCTTCGTAGCGGGCACCTACCTCACCAGGTACCGTCACGATAATGCCTGGTTGAGAGTATCCACCCGTAAGCAAATAGGACTTGAATGGACTGGGATATGGATGCCTGCCATCTCCTCCTAACAGATAATAGCTTAGTATTTCCAGATTTAACAAATTAATTTATTACACCAAAATACGACACTATCGTCAATTTACTCCAACCGGCTAAGTCAGACTTGCATCCTCTTGACGACAGTGGTGATCGTCTGCTATACTCGCTTGGTAACTTATTACGTAATAACAACTTGTTTCCGCGTGAATGAGCAGGTCCAGAAGGGTACGCCCGAAGGAAACCACTCGCCACCGGAGATTTTAAATGGGAGCGAAATGCAATGAAAGCACTTCTCGGTACCAAGATTGGTATGACCCAAATCATTAGTGAGGATGGACGCGCACTTCCAGTGACGCTCATTCAAGCTGGCCCAGTGACTGTGACTCAGGTCAAGTCTGTCGAAACCGACGGATACAACGCAGTACAGGTGGCATATGGTGAGGGTAAGAACCTGAGCAAGGCCGTGGCTGGTCATGTGAAATCAGCCAAAGTTTCTCCGAAGTTTATTCGGGAATTTCGTGTCGATGAATTGCCCGCCGATCTTAAGATTGGCGATAGCATCGACGTGAGTGCATTCGAGCTAGGTGACGTTGTAAACGCCACAGGCACGAGTAAAGGTAAAGGTTTTGCCGGTACGGTAAAACGTCATAACTTTAATACTAGTAAATCGACTCATGGTGGTAACGGTAACGTCCGCCGCGTTGGATCAATCGGTTCGATGTATCCACAAAAAGTCTTTAAGGGTAAGCGCATGCCAGGTCGCATGGGTCACGATCAAGTGACTGTCAAGAACCTGGAAGTGGCCTACGTAGACCTCGGTAACAACCTGATTGGTCTTAAGGGCGCTGTCCCTGGACCTCGCAAAGGTCTTATCGTAATCGGAGGTAACGCATAATGGCTACTACAGATACTAAAGCTGGCGCTAAGGCACCAGTGACTACACCTGCACTCCCGAAAGACATCTTTAACGTCGAGGTAGCGAACCATGAGCTACTCAAGCTTGCTTATGACGCTTACCTCGCAAACAGCCGCCTGGCTAGCGCAACCACTAAGCAGCGTGGTGAAGTCCGTGGTGGTGGTAAGAAGCCGTGGAAGCAGAAGGGTACTGGTCGTGCACGCTTCGGTTCAAGCCGTAACCCTATCTGGCGTGGCGGTGGTGTAGTATTCGGTCCTCGTGGCAATGAAAACTACACACTCAAGCTTTCCACAACCAGTAAGCGCGTGGCTCTTCGCCAAGCACTAACACTGGCGGCGAAATCTAAAAAGGTTCTTGTTAAGGATATCAAGCTAACTACTGGCAAGACAGCCGAAGTCGCGAAATTCCTCGCAGATAATAAACTGGTTCGTAAGACCCTACTTGTTGTCGACGAGAAGAGCCCAGAGCTCCTTCGCGCTACCGGTAATCTCCAGGATGTTATCTTGGTTCGCGCTCAGTACCTGAGTGTATACCTCATCCTCAACGCTGATCACATCGTTGTGACTCCGAAGGCTCTCAATGTCGTTGAAGCATGGCTCGGAAAGGAGACTGCATAATGACATTTGCTGTAATCCCACGCGTAAGCGAAAAGGCTTACGCCCAAACCCAAAATAACGTATATGTCTTCACCGTTCCTGTTGAAGCAAACAAGAATCAGATTATCGAAGCTGTCGAAACACAGTTCAACGTCAAGGTAGCAAAGGTTAAGACGCTCGTACAGAGCGGTAAGGCAGTTCGTTTCTCGCGTGGTAAGAACCGCTATCCTGGCACAACCACTCGTAAAGACAGCAAGAAGGCATACGTCACGCTTGCAGAAGGCAGCACTATCCAAGTCTTCGAAGAAGCCGCTGTAGAGGAGAAGAAGTAATGGCCATTAAAGCATATAACCCAACTACTCCAGCTCGTCGCGGTATGACATCTCAGGACATGAGTGAGATTACGACTCGTAAGCCACTCAAGAGCCTGATTAAAAGCAAAAAGCAGAATGCAGGTCGTAATAACACTGGTCGCATCACGGTACGTCATCGTGGTGGTGGTGTAAAGCGTCACTATCGTTTGCTCAACCACAACCTCGCTCACGGTCTCAAGCTGACAATCGAAGAAATCGAGTACGATCCTAATCGCTCTGCTCGTATCGCTCGTGTTAAAGATCAATTTGGTCTCTACCACTACGTCCTTGCTGATACCAGCATGACCAAGGGTAAGACTATCGAAAGCGGTGCCGAAGCTCCTATCGAAGCTTCAAACCGCCTACCTCTGGAAAATATCCCTGTCGGTACGCAAATCTACGCGATTGAGATTCACCCAGGCAAGGGCGCTCAGATGGTGCGTGCTGCTGGTACAAAGGCTCAGCTAATGGCAAAAGATGGTGGCTATGCTACCGTCCGTATGCCTAGTGGTGAAATGCGCAAGTTCCGTCTGGAAGCTACCGCGGCCATTGGTGTCGTTGGTAACGTCCAACATCAGAACGTGAAGATCGGTTCTGCCGGCCGCAACCGTCGCAAGGGTATCCGTCCTGGCGTCCGTGGTGTCGTTATGAACGCCGCAGATCACCCGCATGGTGGTGGTGACGGTGGTCGTCACGGTACAGGTAAAGCACCTCGCACTCCGTGGGGTCAGTTGACACTCGGTTATCGTACTCGCCGCCGTAAGGATAGCAACAAGTTAATCGTTCGCTCACGTCATGATGCGAAGAGAAAGAGGTAGTTTATGAGTCGATCACTTAAAAAAGGTCCATTCGTTGACATCAAGCTTGCAAAGAAAGTTGCGGCCCTCTCAGCGGATGACCGTACAGTAGTTAAAACTTGGGCACGCGCCAGCACTATCACCCCAGATATGGTCGGGCGTAACTTCGCCGTGCATAACGGTAAAGTCCACGTACCTGTATACGTTTCGGAAAACATGGTTGGTCATAAACTCGGTGAGTTTAGCCCAACTCGTAAGTTTCGTAAGCACGGTGGAAAGGACAAGAAGTAATGGCTGAGCAACTTACCGTCCGTGCATACGCGAAAGGTGTTGATCTCGCTCCCCGCAAGGTGAGTGTTGTGGCAAGCCTGGTTCGCAACCGCTCCGTCGCTGATGCGCTAGTTATTCTTGACCACGTACCACGCCGTAGCGCCCTGCCAGTTAAGAAAGCAATCCAGTCGGCTGCTGCAAATGCAACTAACAATCACGGCCTTGATGGCAAAACCCTGGTTATTTCAACCCTCAGTGTCACCACTGGTATTCGTTTGAAGCGTTTCAAGCCACACATGCGTGGTATGACCCGTCCATTTCAGAAGAAGACCAGCAACATCCTTGTTGTTGTGAGTGGCGTCGAGAAGCCAAAGAAAGTCAAACCAGCTACAGCTACTACTGAAAAGCCAGCAGCTGAGAAGAAAGGGAAGGAGAGCAAGTAATGGGGCAAAAAGTCAATCCAATTAGCTTCCGCCTCCAAGTTCACAAGAACTGGGACTCACGCTGGTTCGCAGGCAAAAAAGATTTTGCCAAATGGCTGGCGGAAGACATTAAGATTCGTGAACTCATCGAAAATAAGTTCGCGTCTCGTCCAACTATCAACCGTATCGAAATTGAGCGTAGCGCCAACCTTATTACTGTCACTATCCATACAGCGAAAGCTGGTGTCGTGATTGGTCGTGGTGGTGCTGGTATCACAGAACTGAAAGCTAACATCGAAAAGGTGGCCAGTCTTCCAGTCCGTATCAATGTTGAAGAAGTGAAGCGTCCAGAACTCGCCGCAAAGCTTGTTGCTGAGAACATCGCTCATCAACTCGAGCGTCGTATCAATTTCCGCCGTGCAATGAAGATGGCTGCACAGAACACTATGAATGCAGGTGCCAAAGGTGTCCGTATCCAGGTTTCTGGTCGTCTAAATAACGCCGAAATGGCTCGTCGTGAAAAGGTGATTGAGGGTTCAGTCCCACTTCACACACTTCGTGCTGACATTGACTTTCACGTTGCTCGTGCCCAGATGCCAAACAGTGGCGGTATTACCGGTGTGAAGGTCTGGATTTACAAGGGTGAAAGGAGCGAATAGATATGCTATTACCAAAGAAAACCAAGTATCGTAAAGTCCGTAAGGGCAAAAACGACGGCAAAGCATCCCGTGGTAATTACATCGCATTTGGCGACTTCGCTCTCCAATCACAGACTAACAGTGACATTACGTCACGCCAGATCGAGGCAGCCCGTCAGGCGATGACCCGTTACATAAAGCGTGGTGGTAAAATTTGGATTCGTATCTTTCCGCACATTCCAGTGACCCGTAAACCACTCGGTCTGAAAATGGGCGGTGGTAAAGGCGCTCCAGAATTCTGGGTCGCTAAGGTAAAAGCTGGCACCGTCATGTTCGAAATGAAGGGTGTATCAGAAGAGGTCGCTCGCGAGGCTATGCGTCTTGCAAGCCACAAGCTACCAGTAAAGACGAAATTTATCGTCCGGGAGGAAGCATAATATGACTGAAAAAACAACCAAGAAAGCAGTAACAGTGAAAAAAGAGCTTACATTGGCAGAGCAAGTCGCGACAAAGCGTACCGAACTGTTTGATATGATGCGATCACTGGCTGCTGGTGAACTCGTGAACCCACGTGTCATCACCGCAACCCGTAAAGATATCGCTCGCCTGCTCACAGCAATCCGTGCTGAAGAGCTCGCAGCAAAGGAGAGTAAATAATATGGCCAAGACATTGACCGGTGTCGTGACTTCGGATGTCCGCGACAAATCAATTACCGTCACTGTTACTAGCCGTGAGACTCATCCTATTTATAAGAAGCAGTATTCTGTCTCACGTAAATATCAGGCTCACGACGAGAAAAATGAAGCCAAACTTGGCGACAAAGTGACTATCGTGGAAACACGACCAATTTCAAAGACCAAGACATTTAAGCTCAGCGAGATTGTTGATCACTCTCGTGGTCAGGTCGAGCTTAAAGAAGAAGTAGCAGAGGTTAAAGAGTAATGATCCAACAAGAATCACGACTGAAAGTCGCTGACAATAGTGGTGCCAGGGAAGTCCTTGTAATCCGTGTTCTCGGTGGTACTCGGCGTCGTTACGCTCATGTTGGTGATGTCGTCGTTGTGACCATCAAAGACGCCAATCCAACTGGTAACGTAAAGAAGAAAACTGTTCAAAAAGCAGTAGTCGTACGTACTCGTAACCGAATCAATCGCCGCGACGGTAGCACGATCGCCTTTGACGACAACGCCGTTGTGATTATTAACGACGACAAGACACCAAAAGCAACTCGTGTCTTTGGTCCAGTTCCTCGCGAACTGCGCGATCTTGGCTACGCTAAAATCGTCAGCCTTGCGCCGGAGGTGCTCTAATATGGCACGTATTCAGAAAAACGATCTCGTAAAGATTATCACCGGAGACAAGAAGGGTACTACTGCCAAGGTTTTCGCTGTTGACACTAAGAAAGCTACTGTACTTCTCGAAGGTATCG
The DNA here is from genome assembly GCA_051305895.1 of Saccharimonadales bacterium (SeqCode). Taxonomy (GTDB): domain Bacteria; phylum Patescibacteriota; class Saccharimonadia; order Saccharimonadales; family Saccharimonadaceae; genus JBPPME01. The sequence continues at coordinate 12,852 of JBPPME010000003.1, read as the reverse complement.
GCCAGCGACATCGTCACATCAAACCGAGCGCTACTAATCCTCGTGGTGGCCATAAAGACATTCATGTCGGTATGGACATCAGCAAGGTTGCTCTCGTCGTGGATGAAAAAACCAGCAAGACTAGCCGTGTTGGCTATCAAACTGGCAAGAATGGTGAGAAAATCCGCGTTGCTAAATCACTAAAGAATAAGGAGATCAAGTAATATGCCGAAAGCATCTACTACCTACACTCCTCGCTTGAAAGCCTCGTACAAAGATACCTTTGTAAAGGAACTACAGGCCGAACTGAGCCTCGATAACGTACACCAAGTACCAAAGATCGAGAAAATCACGGTCAGCGTAGGAACAGGTAAAAGCAAAGACGACAAGCACATGCATGAAGTCGTCAAAAACACTTTGATTAAAATAACTGGACAGGCTCCTATGGGACGCGTGGCAAAGAAATCTATTGCAGGTTTTAAGATCCGTGCCAACATGGGTAGCCCAATCGGTTATAGCGTTACCCTCCGTGGTGCTCGTATGTACGAGTTCCTCGACCGTTTCGCTAACATTGCCTTGCCACGTGTTCGTGACTTCCACGGTGTCAAGCCGAAGTCTTTTGACAAGAGCGGTAACTACAGCATCGGTGTCGTTGAGCAGTCAATTTTCCCAGAACTCACTTTTGAAGAAACTCAAGCGGCTCACGGTCTTCAGATTACATTCACTATCTCACAAGGTAGCAAGGAAAAGAGTCGTGCACTACTCGAGAAATTCGGAATTCCATTTGAGAAAGAAGGAGTGAAGTAATGGCGAAGAAATCAATGATTGCCCGTGACGAAAAGCGCAAGAAGATGATAGTAAAATACTCCGTAAAGCGTGCTGAGCTCAAAGAGCTTGGTGACCAGGAAGGTCTTCAGAAGTTACCTCGCAATGCGAGCCCAACTCGCTGGAAGAACCGCGACATCCTCAGTGGTCGTCCACATGGTTATATGCGTCGTTTTGGCCTCAACCGTATCAACTTCCGTGAAAAAGCCTCAAAGGGTGAAATCCCAGGCGTAACAAAGAGTAGCTGGTAAAGGAAAGGAGTAAGAATTATGAGTTTACAATCTACAGACCCAATCGCCGATCTCCTGACCCGCATCAGGAACGCTGCAGCTGTTGGCAAGACCGAAGTTCGTGTCCCAACTAGCAAGATTAAAAAAGTTGTTGCCGAACAACTCAAGAAAAACGGTTACCTCTACGCCGTAAAAGAAGAAGCTGGCAAGCCGCGCGGCACGCTGGTTATTACTATCAATGAAGCTGGCAAGAATGCCGCATTTACCGAATTATCTCGTGTATCAAAGCCAGGCCGTCGTTCATACGTGGGTGCAGCCGAGATCCCACGCGTTAAGAGCGGTCGTGGTATCGTACTGGTTTCGACAAGTAAGGGAGTCGTCACTGGACAAGAGGCTGTCAAACAGCGTCTTGGTGGTGAAGTACTACTGAAGATTTACTAGGATATAAGAAAGGATAAGAAATGAGTCGAATCGGAAAACTACCAATTGAAGTTCCATCAGGCGTGACAATCACGGTCGATTCAGATGTTATCACTGTTGAAGGCCCCAAGGGTAAACTGACAGTACCACATCTGAGCGATGTCACCATGAAGGTGGAAGAAGGCGTCGCTACCGTTACCCGTAAGGATGACGAACGCATCGCGAAAGCTCAGCATGGCTTGCAACGCGCACTCCTTTTTAACGCTGTTGAAGGCGTGACAAACGGATTTGAAAAGAAGCTTGAAGTCAACGGTGTCGGTTTCCGTGTCGGTATGAGTGGTACTGATCTGGAAATGAGTCTTGGTTTCTCTCATCCAGTGAAATACAAAACTCCTGAGGGTATCCAGATAACTACTGATAAGATGAACATCACCGTGAGTGGTATCGATAAGCAGCAGGTTGGACAGGTTGCTGCCGAAATCCGTTCTCTCAAGAAACCTGAGCCGTACAAGGGTAAGGGTATTAAGTATGCCGACGAGGTTCTCCTCCGTAAGGCAGGAAAGGCTGGTAAATAATCATGACTAACCTCGCTAGCAAGCTACTCAATCGTTCACTGCGCAAAAACCGCGTTCGTGCAAAGGTTACCGGTACTACTGAGCGTCCACGCCTGACCGTCACTATCAGTAACCTGCACATTTCTGCACAGCTGATCGACGACGAAAAAGGTCACACTATCGCTGCTGCAACAACTGTCGGCGCTAAAGCTGCTGGCACGATGAGCGAAAAAGCAGAGAAAATTGGTACTGAAATCGGTAAGAAAGCGGTAAAGAATAAAATTAAAGCAGTCGTCTTCGATCGTAATGGTCGTAAGTATGCTGGTCGCCTCAAAGCACTAGCAGACGCTGCACGTAAAGAAGGATTGGAGTTCTAGTATGGCTGAAGCACAAACTACACCTGCTACCCCACGCACCGATGCTCGTCCAGCTGGACGCGGCCAACAACGTGGTGGTCGTCGCGATGACCGACGAAATACCCCTCGTGTTGAGGAACCAAAGCAATTTGAAGAAGTTGTCATCAATATTGACCGTGTTGCCCGCGTAGTAAAGGGTGGACGTCGTTTCCGCTTTAAAGCACTTGTCGTCGTTGGCGATCGAAAAACTAAGGTTGGCGTCGGTGTTGCTAAGGGTGCTGACGTTCAGGCAGCCGTCGGCAAAGCTACTGATATTGCTAAGAAGAACATGATTATTGTACCCATCGTTAATCAGACGATTCCTCATGATGCAGAGATTAAGCTAAGTGGCGCCCGCGTCCTCATTAAACCTGCAGCACCTGGTACTGGTGTTATCGCTGGCGGTGTCGTCCGTCAAATCATCGGTGTTATCGGCATTAACAACCTGCTCTCAAAGAGCCTTGGCTCAACTAACAAAGTCAACATTGCATACGCAACTATCGAAGCTCTCCGTAGCCTCGTACCTCGTGACCAGTGGGTTGGTGCAAGGTCAGAGAAAGCTGAAAAGACGGAGGAAGCGTAATGAAATATAACGAACTCCAGGTTAATGCAAACAAAAGCCGCAAGCGTGTCGGCCGTGGTATCTCAGCCGGTGGCGGTAAAACTGCTGGACGTGGTACGAAGGGTCAGGGCGCACGTACTGGTAAGAAATTGAATGCGATGTTCCAAGGCGGCCAGCGTGCACTTGTGCAAGCTATTCCGAAGGCTCGTGGTTTCAAGAGTCTTCGTACTCCAGCTCAGGTTGTCTACCTTGACCACCTTATGATATTTAAGGGAAAGACTGCCGATAACTTCACACTCTTTAAAGAAGGGCTCATTGCTACACCATTTCACTCAGTTAAAGTCATCCTCCGTGGTGAACTGACCGAGAAAGTAACTCTGAAGGTTCAGGGTGCTTCAAAGAGCGTACAGGAAGCTATTACAAAGGCCGGTGGCACATTTGAGAAGACCCCAACTCCACTCAAAAAGAGCACCAAAGAAGCTGAAATAGACGACAAGAAATAAGCTATCTCTCAGTGAAAAACCACCTCTTCTACAGGGGTGATTTTTTTATTATATTTTTATATGCACGAACGCATACTAACACCACAATCTACATGAGAGACAGATATTGTCGATAGAAATGAGTGGATCGACAGACAATTCATCAAACGACTAACCCCAGAGTCTAAATAACTGCTTGATATCGTCCCGAATACATTCGCGAAGCCATCCTCAAGGATGCAGAAGCTTGTTATAACATCGATAATCAAGATGGCTCTAGTCTCACGTGTCGGAGCAAGTCGCGAACAGAGCTACTAAGTGTCAGACGAAGCCTCGGGTTCTAGCCCGCAGATGGTAATTCGTCCTGAAGTTGCCCAGCTTCTTTAAAACCTGATTGCATGTAGTATAATGTGTATAGTGAAGCCACTCGTGAGGTGGCATAAATAATGAACAAGGTAGATTTGACTGAATGAACTGGAAAACGATTCTCCGCTCGCTGAAAAATAATGATATGCGTAAGCGCCTTTTGGTGTTATTGGGGCTCATTGTAGCCTATCGATTCTTGGCGCATATTCCCGTACCACTAGCTGATCCGACAGAAATGAAGGACGTTATTAATAGCGTTATCGGCGGCTCGGACTTCGGTGGTTTCCTGAACTTACTTTCTGGAGGCGCACTTGCTAGCTTCTCAATTGTACTCGTGGGGCTTTCACCATTTATTACTGCGTCAGTCATCACGCAGCTTCTTACCAAGGCTATCCCAAAGCTTGAAGAGCTACACAAAGATGGTGAATCAGGTCGTAGGAAGATTCAGCAGTGGACGCGTATTATCACTGTACCTCTGGCTATTGTCCAGTCTATTGCGTTCATTTATATCCTCCGTCAATCTGTTCTAGCAGGCAATACTACGACACTAGGAGATCCGACGCTATTTGACTGGACACTGGCTGTTACTGCTATGACCGCAGGCGCCGTATTACTGATGTGGCTTGGCGAAATCATGACAGAGCAGGGAGTTGGTAACGGGCTTTCGCTCCTTATCTTTGCCGGTATTGTTTCACAGGCTCCTCAGTTCACACAGTTCGTCATCAGTAGTCTAACTGACACAAGTGCTGGTGTACTCAGTGTCTTTAGCTGGTTCTCGATTCCAGTCAACCCCACGGCCTTCTGGATATTCCTCATATTTGGCATCATTTCGTTATTGATATTATATCTACTCGTCAAGATCAATGAGGCGCAGCGAGTGGTAACAATAAACTATGCCAAACGTGTCCAAGGCAACAGCAGCTACGGTGGCGTAAAAAGTATACTTCCGATGAAGATGATTGCAGCCGGCGTAATCCCTGTCATCTTCGCCGTAGCCTTCCTAAGCCTACCAGCCTTCATTGGACAGGTGCTCAAGGCGAGTGGTAACCCTGCATATCTCGATATAGCTAACAATCTGATTCTCTGGTTCCAGACACCAAATCCTGGTGAATTCACTGGACAAACCTGGGAAGCATTCATCTACCCAACACTTTACTTTGTCCTCGTGATACTCTTCACATACTTCTACACCGGTATCGTCTTCAATAGCAACGAGATTGCCGAGAACCTTCAGAAACAGGGCGGTTTCATCGAAGGCGTGCGTCCAGGAATACAGACTGAGAAGTATTTGTCCCGTACTATGAATCGCCTGATTCTCTTCGGTTCACTAGTGCTCGGTGTGATTGCCATCTTGCCATATCTTGGAGAGTATTTGCTATACAATCTCGCCGGCATTAGTGGCACTAACCTTGCTATCGGTGGTACTGGTGTGCTTATCGTTGTGTCAGTGGCTCTTGAGGCGTTACGTCAGATCAACTCACGCGCACTCATGGTCACATATGATGATTACAGCTAATTAAGTTAGTATAGACGTGTATTACTCATCGCAGGTAACTATCAGTAAAAAGGGGTAAGGGAGTCACCATGCCAGGACTGGAAATAAGACACAAACGAGAATATCCATTCGCTTGGATTCTCATTCTGCTTGTTATCTGTACATTATTCACTGCAGCCGGATGGTACGCGTACCGCTGGTATATGACCGGTGAAGTCCCGCCAATGGTCAAGGCACAAAGTGGTGACCCTGAGATTGATGAGACGCCAGTGACCAAAGAAGAAATCTCGCAGCACATTGTGCCGGCGGATCATCCTCGCTACATCAGCATTCCAGCTATTAACGTCAGCCAGACGCGTGTTTTATCTGTCGGTGTGACAAGCGCCGGCCAACTTGATGTACCTGATAATATTGATGATGCCGCTTGGTACGACAAGAGTGCTTTGCCTGGAAGTGGTTATGGTGCCGTGCTTATTGATGGACACAACGGAGGCATCTCGCGCAATGGTGTCTTCGCTAAGCTTGGTATGTTGCAAAAAGGTGACACAATCGTCATAGAGCGTGGCGATGGAAAGAAACTCATTTACAAAGTGATAGAAAATCAGAGCATGTCACTTGATGAAGTCAATAATACCGGCATGAAAATGATGATGCAGTCAGCCGATCCAGAAAAAGAGGGTCTAAATATCATTACTTGTGACGGTAAATGGATACCGCGCCTCAAGCAGTTTGACGCTCGAATCATGCTACGTTCGGTACGCATCGAGTAATCACTCAAGCCTTTATAAAAATAGAACGACCCCCAGTCGTAAGTAGTCTGGGGGTCGTTCCGAGGGAGTTTAACTGCCCACCCTCAAATTTGATGCAGTGTGCCTGATGCTAGGCGGCATCTTTCTGTTTGGTTCTGGCCGTTCGATGACGTCGATTTCGGCCAACCGGCGTCGGGTTTGCATCGAGGTAGGCGAAGTAGTCGGCCACCTTACGCGACACCGCTGCTCCGCCACCTCCACCAGCCACTAATCGCTTTCGCGCCTTGTAGTTGCGACGAGGCACGCTCTTCACCTCCTCATATCCAATATTCTCAACCTCGGAACATTATTACTATAACAGGAAACAGCCGATAAGGGTAGTCGACTGAATCTTGACTCTAGTACTATTTTCGTTACAATAGGATGTATAAATTCATGTACATTTTCGTAACGGATAGCTTGATTACGGAAATATTTTTGAAAACTCTTGCTAGAGCCTAGCTCTTAGTGTATAATTGACTACTGTAATTTATGGCAAGTCAAAAGGAAGTTATTAAGATGCAGGGAACGGTAGTGGAAGCACTGCCTAATACTCAATTCAAGGTAGAACTGGAGAATGGTCATAGTATTATCGCCCACATTAGCGGCAAGATGCGTAAGCATTATATCCGTCTAGTACCGGGGGATAAGGTAGAAGTTGAGATGACACCTTACGATCTTTCGAAGGGACGAATCAGCTTCCGCCTGCGAGACGAGCGACCAGCTACTTCATAGGTAGCTCAAGTCACTATCAATACCAAACTAAGGGAAAGGAATTTTCCAACACTTATGAAAGTTCGTGCAAGTGTGAAAAAAATCAGTCCCGATGATCAGATAGTTCGCCGTAAGGGTGTGCTGCGGGTCATCAATAAGAAGAAACCTAAGAACAAGCAAAGGCAGGGTTAAGCATGGCTCGAATTGCTGGGGTAACTATCCCATCAGAAAAGCAAGTTCAGATCGCATTGACGTATATCTACGGCATCGGTCCGAAATTTGCTCGAGACATCCTTGCGGTGGCTAGAATAGAGCCGACCACTCGGGTAAAAGATCTCACCGAGGCTGAAGAACAGCGACTTCGCGAAACAGTCGATAAAGACTATACCGTCGAAGGCGATCTCCAACGTCTCGTAACAAATAATATCAAACGTCTCAAGGACATCAATGCGTATCGCGGTCTTCGCCACAAGGCAGGTCTACCAGTTAATGGCCAACGTACTCGTACGAATGCACGAACTCGTAAGGGTCGAGCTGTTGCCGTTGGTGGTGCGCAACCTAGGGCAGCAAGTAAAACGTAGGAAGGATAGACTCATATGGCAGAAGCAACAACACAAGCTGCTCCGAAGTCTGGCGTTCGCAAGAAACAGCGTCGCTCAGTTCCTTCTGGACAGCTGCACATTCAAGCATCGTTCAATAACACCATTGTGACATTCACGGACAACAGAGGTGCTGTACTCGCTGCATCAAGCGCTGGGGCTTGCGGTTTCCGCGGTAGCAAAAAAGGTACCGCTTACGCTGCACAGGTTGCTAGTGAAAAAGCAGCAGAACTTGTCAAAACACTTCATGGTACGAAGTCAGTTGACGTCTTCGTCAAGGGTGTCGGTCTTGGTCGTGACGCCGCTGTCCGTGCTATCGGTGTTTACGACATCCAAGTAAATAGTATTAAGGACGTTACCGGTGTTCCACACGGTGGTGTGCGTCCAAAGAAAGCACGAAGGGTGTAACATATGGCACGTGATACATCTCCTATCGTGAAGCAAAGTCGCCGCGAAGGTTACGCGTTGCATCCAAAAGCACACAAGATCATGGTGCGCAAACCTGGTATTCCAGGTCAGCACAGTGGTGGTCGTCAGAGCAAGCCAAGTCTCTACGCTACTCAACTTCGCGAGAAGCAAAAAGTTCGCCGTGCATATGGCCTGCTTGAGAAGCAATTCGCTAAGCTCATGCAAGACGCTAACCGTCAAGAAGGTCTGGCAGGCGAAAACCTCCTCCAGCTCCTCGAACGTCGCGCAGACAATACAGTCTATCGCGCCGGTTTCGCAACCTCACGCCGCGCCGCTCGTCAGCTCGTTGCACACGGTCACTTTGAACTCAACGGCAAAAAAATCGACATCCCGTCAATCCGCCTCAAGACAGGTGATGTCTTGGCCGTCCGTGCTAAAAGCACAAAATCAGGTTACTTTGCGCAGATTGACGACGTCGTCAGTAACTCTATCCAAGGTCCACTGAGCTGGATCAAGAGCGATCCGAAGAAGTTGACTATTACCATCACTGGTCTTCCAAAGCGCGAAGAAGCTGAAGCTGATATCAACGAACAGTTAATCGTCGAGTATTACTCTCGCTAATGCAATAGGTAAGGAGCCTACAATATGTCAAACGCAATTCACAATCCTGCACTCGCTCGTATAGACGAGACCTCAAGCACCAATGCGACGTTCGTCATCGAACCACTCCACGCCGGCTACGGCAATACACTCGGCAATAGCCTGCGTCGTGTACTGCTTTCAAGCATCCGTGGTGGTGCTATCGTAGCCTTTCGCATCGAGGGTGCAACACATGAGTTTACGACCATTCCCGGTATCAAGGAAGACGTCGTCGATATCATGCTTAACCTCAAGAATATTCGCCTGAAGGTTCATGCTGACCAGCCAGTCGAACTCCGTCTTGAGAAAAAGGGGGCTGGTCCTATCACCGCTGCGGACATTAAGACAACAGCTGATGTCGAAGTAGTTAATTCGGAGCAAGTTATCGCAACCGTTGATGACCCGAAGAAGTCAGTTATTATCGACCTCGTCGTTGAATCTGGTCGCGGTTACCGTACTATCGAAGACAGTAGTGTTGAACGTCTCCACAGCGATATGATCGCTTTGGATGCAGTCTTCACTCCTGTGCTCCGTGTGCGCTACAAAGTCGATCCAACTCGTGTTGGTGAAGAAACTAATCTTGACAAGCTACTACTAACCGTTGAGACTAATGGCGCCATCTCTCCAAAAGAAGCATTCGAAGAGGCTGCAGCTATCCTGGTAAACCAGTACACTGCACTCGCCGGCGCTACTATCGTAGAGGCAGCACCTGCACTCGGTACTCAGAGTGACGATGAAAGCAACGAGTTGAACACTCCTATTGAGGAGCTCAACCTCACTGCGCGTACTGCAAACGCTCTCATCAACAACGATATCCGTACCGTACATGATCTCGTAACACTAAGTGAGCAAGATCTCCGCGAACTTAAGGGCTTTGGCTCAAAAGCTCTCGACGAAGTAAAGGACAAGCTCGCAGAGCTGGAGCTATAGTATGCATCGACACGGATATAAAGGACGTAAGTTTGGTCGTGAGCGTGATCAACGACGTGCGTTACTAAAGGGTTTGGCTACCAGCCTTGTCATTTACGGCAAGATTGAAACCACTCTTCCTAAAGCAAAAGAAACGTCACGTTACATCGAAAAGATTATCACGAAAGCCAAGAAAGGCGACCTTGCTTCTCGCCGTCAGGTAATTGCCAAGCTTAGTACCCAAGCTGCAGCTTTTAAACTCGTCGACGAAATCGCACCACAGTTGACTGGCCGCACCAGTGGTCACGTACGTCTTGAGCGTACTCGCATCCGCATGGGTGACGGCGCACAACTGGCTACCATCAGCTTCGTAGACGAACTGAAACCAATCGCAAAGGAGTCTAAATAATGAAGACTTTTTCACAGAAACCAAGTGAAGTATCACGCCGTTGGGTTTTAATCGACGCTTCACAGGCACCACTCGGTCGTACATCAACTGAAATTACTAAATACCTCATTGGTAAGTATAAACCAACCTACACTCCGCACATTGATGGTGGTGACTATGTCGTCGTTATCAACGCGGCACATGCTGTTGTCACCGGTGACAAAGAGCGTCAGAAAATGTACTACCGTCACAGTGGATTCCCTGGTGGCATCACAGAGGCTCGCCTCGAAGAAGTTCGTGAAAAGTACCCTGAGCGTATTATCGAAGCTGCTGTCAAAGGCATGCTTCCAAAAAACAAGCTGTCTCCTGAGCGTATGAAGCGCCTCAAAGTGTTTGCAGGGTCGGAGCATGCACATACAGCACAAACCCCTGAAAGGGTTGAGGTAAAGTAATATGGCTACTCCAACTGGTAAATACTTCTACGGTCTCGGTCGCCGCAAAGCTGCGACTGCCCGTGCTCGTCTTTATATCGGCAAAGGTATAGTGACTATCAATGACAAGTCTGCTGCAGAGTACCTCTCTGACAACAAGACTCTACTCGCTGAGGTAACTGATCCTCTTGCTGTTGTAGGAAAGCAAAAAGATTTCGACGTCACTATCCGCGTCAGCGGTGGTGGTCTAAGTGGTCAAGTTGACGCTATCAAGCTTGCAATCGCAAAGGCTATTACAGTCGGCCACGCCGATCTTCGGAGCACTCTTAAAAAAGCGGAGCTTCTGAAGCGTGATCCACGTGAGAAAGAACGTAAGAAATATGGTCTGCGTTCAGCTCGTAAACGCGAACAGTTCTCAAAGCGTTAATCACTCTCAATGTTTTAACAAAAATACCTCGGTTTCGACTGGGGTATTATATTTGGTATCATAGGAGTAATGTTCGATACTATTATTCATCGTTGGTTTAAAGTTCCGTATCGACTTCATGTGGAGTATCATGGTCGCGTCAAACATCCGCGTGCGACTGTCGTATTTCTTCACGGCATCGGCAATACCGGTGAGTCGTGGCGTAATGTCATCGAAGGGCTGCCAAAAGACATACAGGCTATTACGATTGATTTACTAGGATTTGGCAAGTCACCAAAGCCGTCATGGGCAACCTACGACGCCAAAACCCAGGCGAGAGGAGTCCTTAGAAGCTACTTTATGTCGAGACGACCGGGCAAAGTAATGATAGTAGGCCATTCGCTAGGCGCGCTTACGGCCGTGGAGATGGCAAAGCGCTATCCACTCATCATTGATTCACTTGTCCTTTGTAGTCCACCGTTTTACGATGTCAGTGATTCACCCTCTCGCCTGCCAAAGACTGACAAAATGCTTCGCTCACTCTACCAAGCAGCGCTCAGGTATCCCGACCAATTCGTGAGACTCGTCGGGTTCCTGACGAAATATAAGCTAACAAATCCCTCTTTCAATGTCACTGCTGATAACGTAGGTAGCTACATGGCTGCACTTGAAACAATGATCATTAACCAAACATCCCTGGAGGATGCAAGAAAGCTCACTATACCTACACATATACTCTACGGTATACTCGATCCTGTTGTTGTAGGTAAAAACATCAAGGCGCTCACTAAAATAACACCTAGTGTCACTGCTGTACCTGTGTTATCTGGACATGAAGTTACGGGACGCATGGTAACCGCCACGGTGAAAGCCATCAAGGAGCGCTTACCAGAGGCAAAGAAACGCAATATAATAAATAGGTAATCGACAAATGAACCATCTCAAATATATAGTGGTGTACTGAAAGATTTTCTGGCAGATTGTTCCATCTTTTGAGCTAGACACATACATCATCAAAGTATTGATCGGCCCGTCAGAATGTGGATTTTAATTGTACGTAATGAAAGAGGAAACAGATAGTATGACAAGTGAATTCACGAATCAGATACAAACGATACATACTACGCTAGCGCGGTGTCGAATTTGCTGAGAGTACACGTACACCTGAAATCATTGTCCACTCTATGATCGCGGTAGGCATTCCTGGCGTGACGATTGCCGAGCTTGAAGAATTGAATACTGTATAATGAAACAAGATATGACTAAACCAGTGATTTTGACAGGACTACGAGCGAATAACGATTTGACGCTAGGCAATTACTTCGGTGGAATGTTGCCGATTATTGATATGTCAAAGACCCATTCGAGTGACTATCAGGTGAATATGTTTATCCCTGACCTACACAGCTTCACGACGCCAATCAACCATGACGAACTACACGAGCAGATTTTGCATAACGCTCGGCTTTTTTATGCCGCAGGGCTACCTCTAGATAATCCAGATATTCATCTATACCGTCAAAGTTACGTACCGGCACATAGCGAGCTGACTATCATCCTCAATAGCTTTACCGGATTTGGCGAGATGAGTCGTATGACACAGTTCAAAGAGAAGACGAGTAAACTGTCTGCCGACCGTGTGTCCATGGGCCTATTTGATTATCCTGTACTGATGGCAGCCGATATTTTGCTTTATGGTGCTTCTTACGTTCCTGTTGGCGACGATCAATCACAGCACCTTGAGTTCACTCGGGATATTGCCGAACGACTCAATAATAAATTTGGTGAGCTTTTTGTAGTGCCGAAACCGGTCAAAAATCAGCACGAATTCTTTGGCAAAGACCAAGGTTTACGTATCATGGATCTACTAGAGCCCACAAAGAAGATGAGTAAGAGCGACGACACAGGAAAGGGCGTCATTTTTCTCGGTGACGATCCAGATGTAGCCGCCAAGAAGATCATGAGCGCTGCGACTGATGACAGGGCACTCGTGCAGGTTGATCGTGAAAATCAACCTGGCATCACGAACCTACTCGAAATCCTTGCACTCCTTCGTAGCAAAGCACTCGCTGAAATAGTAAAGGAATTTGAAGGCGAGACTCGCTATGGTGATTTCAAAAAAGTAGTCGCCGAACAAGTCAAAATCTTTCTGACCAACTTTCAGTCACAACTGGCGGCTGTGGACGATGCAGCCGTTATTGCCAAACTTGAAGCTTCGGAAGCCGTCGTGAATCAGCAGGCAAATGCCACACTATATAAAGT
>JBPPME010000074.1:0-4834 GCA_051305895.1 Saccharimonadales bacterium (SeqCode) | reverse complement strand
GATGTGTATAAGAGACAGAACATACACCAATTATAACGAAGAGACTGTTTGACCGCGTACAGGCGACGCTAGAGCGCCGAGGGCATAAACGCAAAGGTATGAACGAACCACAAGCCCTGTGCGGATTGCTGGCATGCGGCGGGTGCCATATGGCGATTACTGCGGAAAAGAAAGTGAAGCACCAGAAAAACGGCAACGTTCACGAGTATGTCTATTACCGTTGCTCTCGGAAGCATAGAACGATTGTCTGTAAAGAACCGACCATAACTGAGCCCGATTTAGTGACTCAGTTGTCCGCGATATATTACAGAGCTACACCCTGCCGAAGTCGTGGGCAGTGAAACTAGAAGCAATGCTCGTAGAGGACGAGAAGAAAGCAGAACAAAGTTCTGCGGTATATATCGCTGACGCGCAGACCAAAGTACAGAGCTTGCAAATTAAACTCCAACGACTACTCGATAGCTACCTCGATCAAGATATTGACCAGGACACATACAGGGCAAAGCAAGCTGAACTAATGTCTACGAAAAAGACGTTAGAGGAACAAATAAGCACACCGACACTTGCGAGCAATGCGTGGGTTGAACCTGTGCGTGAGTGGCTCAAAACAGCGGTTTCTCTCTGTGAAACTGCTAAAACTGCCGAACCAACGGAGATGAAACAGGCATTTCAACAAATGGACGGGTTGAACCTATTTTTGACAGACAAAAAAGCGCGGCTTCTGCCGCGTGCAAAATCTCATTCCCCCCAAGAAAACATCTGGCTCGGGCTGCGCGAGAGCAAAGAAAAAAGAGCGCAAACGCGCTCAGTTTCCGAAAAAAGTTTCGTTTTGGCGGAGAGGGAGGGATTCGAACCCTCGGTACGTTGCCGCACGCCTGTTTTCAAGACAGGTACCTTCAACCACTCGGCCACCTCTCCAATTCAGAAAATTATATCACATTCGTGATAGCAGCGCATACCGTTATGACTAGACTGTGCGGACTACTCAAAGAAAAGGTGATATTGCAGTAGCTCAATCGACTCCGACCTTGACTAAACTAGTCTGCCATATCTCCATTTCATTAACCAAATCTGTGCCATGCGATCTAATTATCAATAATGCAAAGCCATACTCGGTACATAAATTCGTTGTACCTCAACAGGGGTAGTTGTACGTATAATATTCACTCAAATTCCAAAGTATATGTGATTAAAAAAGCAAAATCAGAAACCTATGACTAGCTCTATGCACTGACTGCTAGTGGAAAAGAATAGGTTCTTAAAGAGTGTCATATCAATAAACGTTCATTCAAGCCAACAATTTCTCAATCGGTGAGTCGGTCCGTACCAATCATCAACTAAAATTGACTAGCAATAGTTGTTGTATTTACAATTATTTATTAAATAGACTATAGAAATTGAACTATTCTACAGTAGTGACAGGGTTGAGTTTCTCATTATGTCTAACTATTGTACTTTTTACGTTTCTCTCTCTCGCTTGTTGATTATGCACCTAGCATTAGTTATACTGAAGGAGACTATCTGTCAATAGTGCCAAGGTAGAAGTGGAGGAAATCATGGCCCGCAAACAAAATGACGATCTGTTGATCGAAGATGAATTGGCAGCAGCCTTTCTCAACGACGACGATCTTACAACCGACAGTCCTGCACCAACTGTGAGTGAAGCACCTGCTGATACATCTTGGGATGACAGCGAAGAAGACTTTCCAGGACAGCTTGCCGTCGATGTTTATGAAACCAACGATAAGCTTATAGTTAAAGCCCGCACAGCGGGAGTAAACAAAGAAGATCTCGATGTCAGTATCTCAGATGGTATTCTTACTATCAGTGGTACTCTATCAAGCGGTGACGACACAGAAGCTACCAACTGGCACATTCAAGAGTGCTATTGGGGTGAATTTAGCCGAACCGTTGCTCTGCCAGTCGCCGTCAAGGAAGACGAAGCAGCAGCCGGACTCAAGGATGGTGTACTTACCATTGAGTTTCCAAAAGTTCAGCAAGAACAGGCTAAGAAGATTACTATCCAGTAGTCGTCCTAACCTTGCAAAGACACCTCGAAAAAGAAATCGGGGTGTTTTTGTATAGTGACCGTCTTCAAGATGAAGTGTAGCCCTAAAATAAAAACCCCCACTAGTCGTAGGGGTTTTTGTATCCAGCAGTCTTCTACGATGTAACGAAGCTGCCAAGGACAAAGTTGACAATCGCGTAAGCGAGCAGGGCAACAATGATACCGATAACTGCGTAAAGAATAGTGTTCTTTGCGCTCGTGACGGCACCGCTGTCACCACCAGAAAGAGTATAACGAATACCACCGATAATCAGCATGATGACCGAGATAGCACCGATAAGGAAGAGTAGCACATTGGTGATAGTCTTGAAAATCGGCTCATCACTACATGTCGCGCCAGATTCATCGACGAGACAATCTGTCTGATCGTCACCCTTGGCTGAGTCTGCACCCGACTGAATACCAATTGCACCGACTGGCGCAACCGTTGGTACAAATGCGCTCACCCCAAGTGCCAGTACTGGAGCGAAGAAAAGTGCCTTGAGGCTGTTTGTTAATGCTTTTTTCATTATTAATATAGTCCTTTCGTACTTATTCTTTACTGTTATATCAAACATCCTCTCATTTGTTAAGGGGTTGATGTGAATTGACCAAGGACAAAGTTGACAATCGCGTAAGCGAGCAGGGCAACAATGATACCAACAACTGCGTAAAGAATAGTGTCTTTTGCTGCCTTCGTCTGTCCAGAATCACCGCCAGAGAGTACGTAGCGCAAGCCACCGATAATTAACATGATAACGCCAACAGCACCTACAACAAAGAGTAGAATATTGGTTATGTTCCCAATAATAGTAGTGAGGCTACCTTCGTTTCTGGCACCTGTCGTGCCTGCATCGGCTCCTTGCTGCGCACAGGCCGCAGGAGTGCCGGTACACGCCGCATCTGCTACTGCGGGGAGTGCAAGCGGTACCAGTCCGATAGCCAATGCGAGAGTAATGATAGTTGTCTTGATTCGATTCATGGTCATTTCTTCCTTATTTTACAAATACCCTAATACATAATTCACGATAGTATACGATAGGAGAGCGACAACCAGGCCGATGACCGCATACAAAATCGTATCCTTCGCTTTCTTTGTATTGCTAGGGTTGCCCGAAGACAATACATAGAGCAAACCACCAACGATGATCATGATGACCGATATAATACCGATCGCCCAGAGAAGGATTCGGATAAGATTCTTAATGAACCCATCAACATCATCAGCATTACTCTGACAGATGGCTGCAGTCGGGTCAGCGGCACAACCAGCTGCCGTAGGATCAAACGCATTTACCGATACGCCGCCAAAGAAACTAAATTCCATGACTGCCGCCGCTATCACCAGACCAGTCACTATAAAACGAATTTTCTTCATTAAAATGCTCCTATGACAAAGCGCGTAATTGCGAATGCCAGTATTATTATAATCAACCCGACAACCGCGTACAAAATTGCATTCTTGGCAGTCTGAATCTTGCCAGGATCACCTTGTGAAATAGTATAAAGAATACCGCTAAAAATGATGATGATTACACAAATGACACCACCGAGAAAGTAGGCTGTCGTAAGGATACCGCTAAGGAGGTTATCGTCTGAGACTCGAGGTATGCGCACATCATGAGTCGACAGGGTATAGGCAAGATATTTGAATGTACTCATTACATAATGTTCCTACTAATTAAACTGACAATCCCTACCGCAGCGATAGAAATAACCAAACCAACAATCGCATTGCGAATCGTGTTCTTCGCATTTGTAAGCTTACCAGACTCACCGACAGCTGTCATATACAAGAACCCACCCCATATAAGGAAGGCGACTGCTACGTACGCAACAAGCTGCATCAAGATTTCAATTAGGTTGAGTGCTATCTTCAAGATATAGTCGCGCAGTCCATTGTTCGTCTTGGGAATCGGCTTCATTTTACAGCTGCCATCAGTTAAACCTGTATACCATGCCGGCATCGTAAGGAAGCGATCATTACAAGCCGCACTGACAGTGGTCGGCGTCAGTACAACGAGAGTACCCATGGCAAATACCCCTGTCAGCACACCACCAAGCAAAATATGTTTTAGCTTTTGAATCATGAGAATACTCCTCCCGGAATAATCCACTGCAAGAACGCAAACATTGCTGCGTATGCCACGAGCCCAAGAACGACATTGAATATTAATTCTTTAGCTTTCGTCACCTGTCCGGCATTATCACCAGCTGAGGCGTAGAGAAGGGCGGCAAAGACAATACCACCAACTGCTACGATACCGACGCCTGCGGTAAGGATGCGTAGTACCAGCAGCAGAATACCCCAGATAGCGTTGCCACCCTTTGAATCATCACACTTAATGATAGCCGTCTTGATATCGCCACAGCCACTAGGGGCTGTGGTCGTATCGCTATCTGCAGGATCTGCAGGATCTGCAGCATATACCGAATTTACTGGAACTAACATACTTAGAGAAAATGAAAATAGGAAGAAAAAGGCAGCGAGGACAGGAATTGTTTGTTTTACTTTCATACTATTTAAAAAGTACGATAATTTAGCTAAACTTGCAAGTTTTTGAAGCCGTTTTTACCACATGAGCATCTTGACTTTTTCTCTGTAAAATGGTAATATCTACCTGATATGTGGGAGACTCTTGTCACACCCCCGCGCGGTAGAATATCCACGCGGAAATTTATCATGCTGTTTGCCACATTGTTTGCGGCCTGTTTTGCATACATCATAGTTACTGCGCCGATCTCTCACGCTGCCTCTGCTGAATGGACTGATAGCGGGCTCGTTTA
>JBPPME010000103.1:0-4027 GCA_051305895.1 Saccharimonadales bacterium (SeqCode) | reverse complement strand
ACAGGTCATATAGAGTAAACAAATTTTCACCTGTTAAATAATTCTTGTCACTATGACGCTCCGTCTTGATTATTCTTTCAAATTCAATCGCCGTAGTACGCGGATTCATCACAGACATCTTTTTGAGCTCTTGAAGTCCCTTACGTAGAGTCTTGCGAAAGACTTTTTCCTCTTTCGTGAGCACTGCGATGACATTATCACGATTGGTCTTGACTTCCGGAAAGTCACTTTCGTACAAATCAGCGATAACTGGCACAATTTCTTCAAAGAAATTCTGCTCGATACCAAGTTCGAAAGCGAAACGAATCGCTCGGCGCAGCAAACGGCGCATCACATAACCCTGCTCCTTATTCGCCGGTACACAGCCGTCGACCGCCAAGAAAGTGGCGGCACGCAGGTGGTCAGCAATGACACGCATACCCTCAGTATGGCTCTCATATTGCTTACCACTAAGATCTTGAAGTTTTTCAATAATTGGCCACATTAGACTGATCTTGAAGACATCGGGGTCGTTCAGCTTCGCAGCAGCAATGCGCTCAAGGCCAGAACCGTGGTCGATATTTGGTGCGACAAGTGGCTCGAAAGTATTTTCATCGACTTTTTTGTAGGCCATGAAGACGTTGTTGCCGATTTCCATGAAGCGACCACAATCACAGTTCGGGTGACAAAAATCGCCGAATTTTGGGTTATGTGCCGTACCGAAGTCGTAGAACATCTCTGAGTCCGGGCCGCATGGGTCGCCGACCGGTGTGGTCTCGGGGCTGCCGTTACGGCTCCACCAGTTTTTACTACCGTCGTAGTAAAAGATGCGCTCGCCTTCTTTGATACCGCGTACATAGCCATCTTCTTCCGAGCCGATTTCCGCCTCATATGTACTCAGACCATTCTCTGCAAATAGTTTTTTCCAGACAGCCGCAGCCTCAGTATCCTTCGGGATACCATAGCGCTCGTCACCGATATAGCACGTAACGTACAAGCGGTTCATATCAAGTTCCACGACGTTTGACAGGAAATCGTACATCCACTCAATCTGCTGCTCTTTGAAGTAGTCGCCCATACTCCAGTTGCCGAGCATTTCGAAGAATGTTGTATGACGGTTGTCGCCGATGTCATCAATGTCTTGGGCGCGTAGACAGGTTTGCGAATCACCGATTCGCTTACCTTCTGGATGTGGTTCACCAAGCAGATACGGAATCATCGGCTGCATGCCAGAACCGGTAAATAAGGTCGTCGGGTCACTGGTTAGAACAAGTGGCGCACGTGGTACGATTTTGTGACCACGATCTTCAAAGTATTTCAAATAAGCATTGCGGATATCTTGGGCATTCATATCTGTTAGTATACCAGATTATTCAGCAACAATTGCACCGCCGACACATTCATTACCCCGATAGAGAACGACCGACTGGCCTGGCGTAACAGCACGCTGTGGTTCATCGAGCGTGAGAACACTATTCTTCAGTGTCGCCTTCACGAGCAGTGCACGATGACGGATGCGGACATCGTATTCGTCGTCAACAAGCTCACCGTCAATACCGTGGATACTAGCAAGTGGGATATCTTTGCGCCAAAGTGATTCGTCGTTCAGGTTGGTCGTGACATACACTTCATTCTTTGAGATGTTTTTTCCGACGACATAGTACGGTAAGCCACCTCCTACATCGAGCCCATGGCGCTGTCCGAGTGTATAGAAAATTGCACCATCGTGCCGGCCTAGTACCTTACGGGTTACCTTATCAATAATATCACCTGGTATCTGTTCGACATACTGGTTCAAAAAATCACGAATACCAATCTGACCAACGAAACAAATACCCTGACTATCCTTTTTCGCAGCCGTCACGAGTCCGCGTTCTTCAGCCATCTTGCGAACTGTTGGCTTGGTATAGCCGCCGAGTGGAAATAGTGTCTTGTCCAGGGCGTCTTTGGTGACACGGTAGAGGAAGTAGGTCTGATCTTTGTTCTCATCGACCGCCTTTTTCAGTTCACCGTTTTCTAGCTGCGCATAATGACCAGTGGCAATCATTTCCGCACCGTCTTCAAGTGATGTTTCAAGAAAAAGCTTAAATTTCACTTCCTGGTTACACATGATATCGGGATTCGGCGTGTGACCGAGTTTATACTCCTCGATCATATAGTCGACAACTTTTTGCTTATATTCAGCCTCGAAATCAAAGACCTTAAAATCAATACCCAGCTGCACCGCAACACGTTTGGCATCCGCTAAATCATCCGCCCAAGCACAACGAAGTCCTGGCATATCTTGCGTCCAATTTTTCATGTACACGCCGGTGACGTCATAACCTTGCTCTTTGAGAAGTGCCGCCGTAAGACTCGAATCCACCCCACCACTCATACCAACATAGACTTTTGTCATTATTCCGATCCTCCCGCATGTGTCGCCACGATTTTTGCTACTTCACCACCAGCCAGCCACCAGCCCCGAGGTGTCACCCACCAATACCACGGCCAGTCGGTATCACCCTTAGCTGGATGATTGACGATAGTCACACCGTTGCCGACTCGTTTTGCAAATTCCAGTCCGGCACGACGTTGATGATAAGGCGAGGTCACGACAATAAGCCGCTCAATATGATACTGACTGATGATTCCTTCCGTCTGCTCAGCATTCTGATGGGTCGTCCGTGCAGTATCCTCGATGATAATCGCTGAGTCCGGCACGCCTGCCATAAGTGCCTGCTGTTTCATGACCTCGGCATTACTTGGACCGGTCGTGTCTTTTGCAGCTCCAGAAAAAATAAGGTAATCACTCCAACCGCCCTGATAAAGCAGAATCGCCTCAGTGGCACGCACCGATGTATTACCACCGCTGACCGCGACGATGGCATCGGCTTTTTGACACTTGCCTTCCGACCGTGGCGTATCGCAGTCGCGTAGAGCATCTGGCGAAAGATACAGATTAAGCGTAACGATACCAATTGCCAGGATACAGATAAAAGTAACGATAATACGAATGAGCATCACTGTATCCTCTCAATCTCATGGCGCAGGGCATTAATGATTTTTTCTGCGGCGATAGTAATTGTCTCTTCAGTCGTCTGCGCACCGAGTGTTAGACGTAGACTACCATTGATCTCGTCGTCCTTGAGCCCGATCGCAACTAATACGTGCGAACGGGTATGTTTATTTGCCGCACAGGCGCTGCCAGTAGCCACCAATACACCTTCTGCTTCCAGAAGAAAGACGAGTCGTTCCGCGTCAACACCAGAAAAGCTGATATGCAGATGCCCTGGCAGGCGATGCTTTTTGGCACCAGAAAGCAGTGCATCAGGAAATGCTGCCAGTAGCCTTGCCTGCAGCTCATCTCGCAATTCGCCCAAACGTTTTGCTTCACTGGTCTGCTTTTTTATCGCTAGTTCAGCTGCTTTCGCAAAGCCGATAACACCAGCGACGTTTTCAGTACCACTCCGAAGTCCCTGTTCCTGACCACCACCCACGACTTGTGGTTCTAATATCACCGATCGCTTACTCCAAAGAAGCCCAACTTGCTTTGGACCATAGATCTTAGCTGCATTAAGTGTCAAAAGATCCACGCCAAGCCGTGCCACGTGGATATCAATCAACCCGAATCCTTGCGAGGCGTCACTATGAAGATACAGTGGTGTATGGTTGCCTCTTTCGAGACGATCTGCTCGAATTTTCTCGACAAGTGCAGCAATCTTACGAAGCGGCTGGATGGTGCCAAGTTCGTTATTAGCAAGTCCTATGCTGATAAGCTCAGTGTCATCACGAACACCATGTTCAAGTGCGGCAAGATCCACCGTACCATTTGGCAATACATCAACAAGTGTATGGTCGTTTTTCTCTTTTGCCGCTGCGAGCACGGCATGATGTTCGATATTCGATGCGATTACATGTCCTTTGGCCGCAGCAAAGGCAAGATTGACTGACTCGGTCGCACCGGCGGTCATAACCAATTCGTCACCACGCGCACCAATCGTTTCAGCAAGCCGCTGCTTGGCAGCCTCATAGTCACGACGAACAGCGACTGCGGGCAGGTACGGAC
>JBPPME010000108.1:0-8428 GCA_051305895.1 Saccharimonadales bacterium (SeqCode) | reverse complement strand
ATCATAATGCATATGGTTAGAATATGCGCGATGGGTGCGGCTTCACAGGACGTCTTTGTTTCAGGCAAAGGTATTCAGGCTCATCTTGATCCCACAACAAATGAATATGTAGAATCATTTCGATCTGGTGCAAAGGTGGAAGTAGAAGCTGTGGCCTTTTCAACAGGTGGTGGTGCAACAAATGCGGCGGTGACGTTTGCTAGACAGGGTCTTGAGTCAAGTTTTATTGGCCGCGTAGGTAGTGATGTTGCTGCCGAAGCAGTACACAATGAACTAGATAGAGAATTTGTTGATAGTTCACGGGTTATTACCGATCCTCAGCTAGGCACACAGTATTCAACAATCTTACTGGCTGAGTCGGGAGAACGAACAATATTGGTTTATAGGGGAGCTGCGCAGGCGCATAAGGCTAAGGAATATGAGAATATTGATTTTAGCGAATTTGATTGGCTTTATATTTCTTCCTTTGGTGGTGCTTTTGAGGCTCTTGATACTGTTTTTGCTCGGGCAACAGCAGCTGGTGTAAAGATTGCTTTCAATCCCGGCGGTAGTGAATTGTCAGACCCAAAGAAATTACGAGCCTTACTTGAGGATGTTGAAGTTCTTATTATGAATAAAGAGGAAGCTGCGCAGGTAGTGGAGGGCACAAGTGGTGAAGAGCTTGTCCAGCATGCACTGCACTATGCTTCTGTGGTGATAGTGAGTGATGGCGCAAATGGTGTTTATGCAAGTGACGGTAAGACAAGCATTCGTGCCGGTATGTATGAAGATGTGCCTGTTATCGATCGTACTGGTGCCGGTGATGCATTCGGTAGTGGCTTCTTAAGCCAGTGGGCGCAGGGAAAGAGTCTGAAAGATGCAATCATTTTTGCGAGTGCCAATTCGACCTCAGTTGTTACGAGGATCGGCGCGAAAGAAGGTATTTTACAAAAGGGAGTGAAGTTACATGACATGCCACTTAAAGAGGAGAAAATAGGATGAGCCAGTTTCTTGCCGATGTATTGACCAACGAGCATCCGCTCTTTATGTTTAATCTAGGCCAGCTTGAAAAAGCCGCTGGCAACGCAGCGGTTGACACAAGGTTAGTTGCTGATAGTCGCGAAAGGGCCTATACCGTAATTCGTGCCATAGGACTTGATCCAGCCGACACACACGCCAAGGAATTATATCAAGCACTAAATACGCTTCTAGAAGATAAACTCACTGAACTCCTCTCTGATACATCATTCGTATTATTACCATTTGCAGAGGGCCCTATATCATTTAATATCCAGGATGTTATCGAGAATGCGCATCATCAATTGACGTTTGATGAGCGGACATATGGCCACGCGCAGCGTCATTTGAGGAGTGAGATCGTTAAGCGATATTCTGAGCTAGAGCGTACAGATACGAAGTTGGTTGAGAAGCTAGCAACTCAAGTGGGGCTCATCCACGAAACTGATCCTGATTATCTACCACTCGTCATCGAAGCAAAATCTCTTGCAGACACAGCGACTAAGCCGAAGGTGCTTGCTGTCGGTGATATCTTTACCGACGCTTTCATTGAGCTCGATGAAAATTATGCACGTGCCGATACAGATGAAGACGGCGGTAAGCGCCTGAGTCTTCCTTTTGGCAGCAAACCACCATACAAGAATGTTGAAATCGTCCAGGCTGTAGGACCATCGCCAAATGCAGCCGTATCGATGGCGCGCCTTGGTCTTACTGCAAGCCTTATGGCATTTCTGGGTGATGATCAGACAGGAAAAGACTCCATTGGATATCTCCATAGTGAGTTGATTGCGACTGACACTGTCTCTATCCAAGAAGGAATAAAGTCAAATTACTACTATGTGCTCCGTCTCGGTGCCGAGCGAACAATCTTGGTGCGAAACGAAGAATATGCCTATGATTGGCAAGAGCCGAAAGAGGAACTCGATTGGATCTATCTGTCACTTATTAGTAAATCATCATGGCAGCTACACGAAGACCTTTTGAGGTATCTTGACGCACACCCAAAGACGAAGCTGGCCTTTCAGCCGGGTACGTTCCATTTTGAATGGGGTGTTGATAAACTACGTGAGATTTACAAGCATAGCCATATCGTAGTAATGAACCGTGAGGAGGCAGTCGATGTAACAGGCAAGTCGTATGGCTCAATCCGCGACCTGGCAAATGGAGTACATGATCTTGGGCCACAAAAAGTCGTGATCACTGACGGGCCGAATGGCTCATATGCCTCATATGACTACAAACTGGTAACGATTCCAAATTACCCTGACCCAGCGCCACCACTCGATCGTACTGGTGCCGGTGATGCCTTTGCTTCAACCATCGTGGCCGCTTTGGCACTTGGCGAAAGTATGGATACAGCACTGACATGGGCGCCAATTAACAGTATGAATGTAGTACAAAAACTTGGCGCACAAGCTGGACTTTTGCAAAAAGCTGATATCGAAAAGTATCTTTCTGAAGCACCAGATTGGTATAAACTTACTGATTTAGCAGAGTAGCTGCTTCGGTTTCAGCCTCTGCGATATCTTCGGTAGTATCGTCGTGGTCGCAGTAGATCTGATTTGCAACAACAATATCCACGATCTCATCGATATCGTCAACAATCTGATATATAGACATGTCGTCTGCAGATATAAGTTCACGTGGCAGCATGTGCTTTCTAAAGAAGCCATCGAGATCATTCCAGAAATCACTACCGCAAAGGATGATCGGTGATTTGAGGATCTTTTGGGTTTGGACGAGCGTCAATATCTCAGCAAGTTCGTCGAGGGTGCCGAAGCCGCCAGGAAAATATACATAGGCGTCGGCGAAAAGTGTCATAGTGATTTTGCGCGGAGAGAAGTGTGCAAAACTAGCTGAATCGGTAGTGTATTCATTGAGCGTCTGTTCATGGGGTAGTTGAATATTGAAGCCGACGGAGTTACCGCCTGCTTCCAGAGCTCCATGATTGGCAGCTTCCATGATGCCATGACCGCCACCAGTGATAGTAGTATAACCGTGCTTGGCAAGTTTATTGGAAAGGTCGCGAGCCTTTGTAGAATATTCGCTGTCTTCGGGAAGGCGCGCTGAACCAAAGACGGTGACCGTCTTGTGGTATTTCTTGAGGATTTCATAGCCGTGCTGGATCTCATCTTCAACCGATCCTAGCCGCAGCATAGCTGCCTGAAGGAAGATGTCTCGTGGTATGCAAGCGGGAACGCCAGTGTTTATTTTTGGTCTCATTTGAGTGGAATTATAGCATAAAGACGAAGTAAAATATATACTAGTAAGATGGACAAATTCAGGCTTGCCACTAATTATCAGCCGACAGGCGATCAGCCAAAAGCGATCGCTCAGCTTGTGGACGGACTTAATAAAGGTGAGCGTGAACAGACATTGCTTGGCGTGACCGGGTCGGGAAAGACCTTCACGATGGCAAATATCATCGCTGATCGCCAGGTGCCTACGCTGGTGTTGGCACATAACAAAACTTTGGCTGCACAACTTTATTCTGAATTCAAATCTTTTTTTCCGGATAACGAAGTTCACTATTTCGTTAGCTACTTCGACTACTATCAGCCGGAAGCATATATTGCCAGCAGTGACACGTACATTGAAAAGGATAGTAAGATAAATGACGAGATTGATCGACTCCGTCACGCGGCTACATCGGCGCTGCTTAGTCGTCGCGATGTTATTATTGTCGCCAGCGTTAGTTGTATCTACGGCATCGGTTCGCCTGATGACTATGCGGAAATGTCAATCACAATCAAAAAAGGTGAACGCCGTCAGCAAGACAAACTCGTACGTTGGCTGACAGATATCCAGTACCAGCGCAATGATATTGATTTTCATCGCGGTACTTTCCGCGTAAAGGGAGATGTGGTAGACGTTTTTCCAGCCGGTAGTGACGTAGCGTATCGGATTGAATTTTTTGGTGATGAAGTCGATCGCATGACGCGCATTGATCCATTAACCGGCGAGGTATTGGGTGAGCCTCACGAGATCACTATCTTTCCGAGCAGTCACTATGTCACGCCGAAACAAAAAGTTGAGCATGCAGTCGAGCAGATCAAGAAAGAGTTTGAAGAGCGTATGGATTTCTTTGAACGCCACGATAAACATCTCGAAGCCCAGCGTCTCGCGCAGCGCACAAAGTATGATATCGAAATGCTTGAAGAGACCGGTTTCGTTAAGGGTATTGAGAACTATAGCCGATATTTGACCAACCGTGAACCAGGCGAGCAGCCGGCAACACTTATTGACTATTTTTCAGACGACTGGCTTCTACTTGTGGACGAAAGTCACATGACACTACCCCAGGTACGCGGTATGTACAACGGAGATCGTGCTCGTAAGGAAGTACTAGTAGAGCATGGTTTCCGGTTGCCATCAGCGCTCGATAATCGTCCGCTTCGATTTGAAGAATTCGATCGACACATCAATAAAGCGATTTATGTTTCTGCGACGCCTGGCGAATACGAACTGACGCATAGCCCTGAGCCAGCACAGCAGGTAATTCGTCCAACTGGACTGCTCGACCCAAAGATTGAAGTGCGTAAGACAGAAGGTCAGATCGACGACTTGATTGCTGAAATTCGTGACCGTATTCAGAAAGAGCAGCGCGTACTTGTGACGACACTTACTAAGCGTATGGCTGAAGATCTCAGTCAGTATCTGATCGATCTCGATATTAAAACGGCATATATTCATAGTGATGTCGATACATTAGAGCGGGGTGACATTCTCCGCGATTTACGTAGCGGAGTGTATGATGTGCTTGTCGGTATCAATCTTCTGCGCGAAGGACTTGATCTACCGGAAGTATCTATGGTGGCTATTATGGACGCCGATAAGGAAGGATTTCTGCGCTCAGAAAGCGCACTGATTCAGACAATTGGTCGTGCAGCGCGTCATTTGGATGGTACGGTTATTATGTATGCTGATCGTGAAACCAATTCGATGCAAAGGGCAATTAGTGAAACCTATCGCCGTCGGAGTATTCAGGAAGCATATAATATTGAATACGGCATTACACCTATGAGTGTTACTAAGGAAATTGGCGAAGGTTTACGCGCTATTATACCAATGAAGGATGATAAAAAACCTCGTATTG
This sequence comes from Saccharimonadales bacterium (SeqCode), assembly GCA_051305895.1. GTDB lineage: Bacteria > Patescibacteriota > Saccharimonadia > Saccharimonadales > Saccharimonadaceae > JBPPME01. Next base: position 3,336 of record JBPPME010000108.1, on the reverse strand, counting down.
ATCTGAAGAAAATTCCAAAAGACGAATACACAAATCTTATCGACGATCTAACTGGTCAAATGGAACTCGCTAGTGCTAACCTGGAATTTGAAAAAGCCGCGGAACTACGCGACATTATCACAGAAATTCGCTCGAATCAGTAGGAACGGGCTAGGTGGCTAGCTCGTAGAATTGCACGGCGAGCAGTGTACGACCGTGGGGTATCTCAGCCGGCGGCAGATGGACGGTGCGATAGGAGAGGACGGTAATATCATAGGGCTTCGATAGGCGCCGTGCAACACCTGACTTGCTAATCTGTGAGGCGAATTGTTCGTCGATGTCGCGATAAAATTCGAGAGGATTGGCATCAATACTATCTGTCGGATGAGGCTCATATGTGAATTCGCCATCGAATGTTACTGCTGGTAGATCACTAGGTACAAGATAGAAGTGGAAGTTGCGGACACTATCTGGAACGCCATCAATATGCGGAAGGGTGTTGCGTGTTAGACCTTCGTGGCGGCGAAAGCGCATCTGGGCAATCTGTAAATCAGCTCGTGGATTGACACTATGTTCATGATTAACGATTTGACGGATAGTGGAGCCGAAATGATGTGCCCAGTCGGGGATAGCATAGTCGGTACCCGGTAGGTGAATGGTGGCGTCACGCTTTGAAAAGGCCAGCTCTTGGCCGAAATCATCGTAAGAGTCAGCTTGTCCGACTATCTCCGCACTGATAGATTGTATTGCCGTATGAGCTAGAAGGTATTCAAGGAGCTTATCATGCTTCCATTCTTCTGGGATATCTGTGTTTGAAGTAGTAGTATCTGGAGTGAAGCGATATCTATGCAGTAAAAAATCCCCCTTATCATGAAGGGGAGTGCCGGGATAGAGTAGCTGTTCGACTCGTTTCATATTGTGCTTACAAAATACAATAAAAATTGAAAAAAGGCAACAACCGCGATTGTAGCAGCAGGACTGGTCAGTAGTGACGAAAATAGGCTATACTATATCTATGACACAAATCTCTCGTGATGACGTGCAGAAACTGGCTCGTCTTTCAAGCCTGGCACTTGCTGATGATGAAGTTGACGGACTCGCTACGGATATTCAGAATATTCTCGGCTATATTGAGCAGCTTAGCGAGTTAGACACTACTGGTGTCGAGCCGACATATCAAGTGACGGGATTGGAGAATGTGATGCGCGATGACGAAATTCATCATGATGTGTCGCGTGAACAACTTCTCGCACTTGCACCACTGTCGCGAGATGATCAAATACAGGTACCGAAAGTTTTGTAGCCTCATGACGAAGATCGCTGATTATACAGGTAAGTCTGCTGTCAAAAATGTTAAGCGTGCCCTCACGGCAGTACATGAAAACGAAGATTATCACGCACTACTATCGCTCACAGAAGAGCGAGCGCTTGAACGTGCAGCTAAAATAGACGCAGGAAAAATTACCGGCCGTCTCGCTGGTGTGCCCTTTGTTGTAAAAGACAATTTCTTAGCGTACGGTGCACCAACGACTGCCGCTGCAAAGATTCTAGAGAATTTTACTGCACCGTATCAAGCAAGTGCTGTTGAAAAATTAGAAGCCGAAGGTGCGATTTGCATTGGCAAAGCCAATCTTGATGCCTTTGCCCACGGTGGAAGCACGGAGAACTCAGCTTTTGGTCCGACAAAAAATGCCCACGATAATACACGAGTTGCGGGTGGCAGCTCTGGTGGATCCGCGGTTGTCACAGCACTTAATATTGTGCCATTTGCTCTGGGTACTGATACGGGTGGTTCGATTCGTCAACCGGCGAGCTTCAATGGTGTCGTTGGCATGAAGCCGACTTATGGAACTGTAAGCCGTTACGGTGTGATAGCAATGGCAAGCAGCACTGATACGATTGGTTGTTTTGCGACAAATGCCAAAGATGCTACTCTCGTGATGGATATTATGGCAGGTCGCGACAAAAAGGATATGACGACACTACCTAATTTCTTTGAACCGGTAGATGCGAAGTCTAATTTGAAGGTTGGTCTTATTAAAGAGTCGATGAGTGACGATGTTGACTTACATGTCCGTGAACGAGTAACGGCCTATACTAGGCGGTTACTCGATGCTGGACATATAGTTGAAGAAGTTAGCCTCCCTATCCTAAAGTACACGCTTGCCATGTACTATATTGTCGTACCGGCAGAAATAAGTAGTAACTTGGGTCGATATGACGGGATACGTTATGGTGCGCGCGCTGAAACACAAACACTCACCGAACTTTATGGTCGTAGTCGTGATCTTGGTTTTATGACAGAGAACAAGCGCCGTATTATGATTGGTAGTTATGTACTTTCGAGTGGTTTCTTCGATGCTTATTATCTTCAGGCGCAAAAAGCTCGTACATTGCTCATTAATGCGCTCAATGAATTATTTAGCCATTACGATATTCTCCTTAGTCCAACAGCACCAACGCCAGCTTTCAAGCTCGGTGAGAACACGGATGATCCGGTCAAAATGTATCTGGCAGATATCATGACTGTGCCCGCAAGTTTGGCCGGCACCCCGGCGATTAGTGTGCCAGCTGGAGTGACACCAGAAGGTCTACCTGTTGGTGTGCAACTTATGGGGCCACGCTGTAGTGACGCTCAGTTACTTGCGCTTGCAGCATCTTTGGAGGATAACCAGTAATGGATGTCGGGCTAATCTTCTTTTTTGTCAGTATTCTTGTCGTCGGTGTAGTGGTATTCGCGATTATTTCACACACAAAAGGAGGTACTTTGAATGTTGAAAAGTATCGCAGTGAGTGGATGAAAATCGAGCGGTCACTTATTAGAGATAATGAGTCAAGTTATCACCTCTCTATTCTTAATGCTGACAAACTACTTGATCGAGCCCTGAAGGAGTGCGGCTACAAGGGAAACACGATGGGTGAACGGATGAAATCAGCACAGAAGACCTGGAGTAACACTGATGTCGTCTGGACAGCGCACAAACTCCGTAATCAAGTTGCACATGAAACAGGTGTTCAAATTCAGTATGATAGTGCTCGTCGGGCGCTTAGTGCATTCAAGCAAGGGCTAAAAGACTTGGAAGCGATTTAATGAGTAGCGCGAAAGACCAGTATGAAATGACTATCGGCATCGAGTGTCATGTTCAGCTTGCTACTAAAACAAAACTCTTCAGCAGTGCTGACAACGACGCACGCGATAAGGAGCCTAATAGTGTTGTTGTGGCTATTGACTATGGATTACCAGGTGTACTACCGGTACTCAATCGCGAAGCAATCAATCTTGCCATCAAAGCAGGTAAGGCGCTTAATTCACCGATTGCACGAGTCAGCCGTTTTGATCGTAAACACTATTTTTAC
>JBPPME010000087.1:0-2595 GCA_051305895.1 Saccharimonadales bacterium (SeqCode) | reverse complement strand
GCTCACATTCTCCATGACGGACAAAGTAGATGTTTTTCATTTAAAATACCGTCTCATACTTTCCGAGTTGACCACTTACAGGCTCTGTCCGCTCTCTCGCAACACCGGCTTCGATAAGCCATTGCCACACCTTCTCAGCATCAGGAGAGAGCATGGAATGGCAAATCGCCCCATATCCCGATGGTAATGCCTTGAGAGCTTCTAGGTAAAGACGACGGCCATATCCCTGACCCTGAACGGTAGGTAAAATACTCACGTCGGTAAGAACGAGCTTCGCAGGCTCTTTCTCGTCTTTGCCAAATACCACGTCTCCGATTGTATCAGTTGACCCTGATATGGATAGGTATAACGAACCAGCATTTCCGGCAATAATATCACCAGTCAAGGTTTCATGTACGGGCTGAAGATTGCCGTCCAGTAGAGAAAGGTCTACTTCGGGAAATATTCCGTCTGGATCAAGTTGCTGCTCAAGCCACGTGTTCCGTATGCGAACGAGTTCAGCTTGCTCATTGATTTCAGGTATACCGGCAGTTTCGCTCATGCTGTGTTATTTTTTCTGGCTTTCTTTCTCTAAGATATCATGGAGTTCAATGAATAGCGACCTGTTAGATAGGGTTGTTTCATAGAGCGAAAATAGCATACTGAGTATCATAGCGAGTACAGAAGCACCGAATATGACTACGCCGGCTGCACTCCATTCAATAAAGATAAAGAACATCGACAGACATGCCAGCATTAATGCACCGATTGCGATGCCGATCATGTTACGGGCTAGCTGCACGCGCTTCTTGAGGATATCTAGCTGCACAACGATGTCGTTATGGATATAGCCTGAATCGTAGTCTTTCTTGAAATTACGAATCACACCGGCAATGCCGAGGTAGCGGTTTACATAGCCAAGTGTCAGAATGGCGATTGCTGGAAATAGCAGTGCGGGGGTGTTGATAGAGATTTCCATGATACTTACCTTACGGTGCTCCCGCCCCATAATACGGGTCATCCTTAGACACGGTTGCATCGAGTTCACCAAAGTGAGACTTGTTGGCGATGAATGATTCGCGCAGTGATTGCAGAAGACTCACAAGTCCGAAGAAGATCCCGACCACGAACACGGCTTTAGCAGCCGTTTGCCACCCGAAAATGACGAAGCTTGCTGATACAAACCCTGAAGCTGCACCAAGTACCGAAAAGATAAGTGTGCCAGTCATGAGTGATAGACGATCACGTAGGACGAGCATAGTCTGGTGATGATTATGATGACGAATGTTTTTGATATGATCCTTCACAAACATGCGTGAGGCCTGAGCGGTGGCGATACGTCTGGTGGCAAAGTTGATTATGAGCAGTGCGAGCACAGCGATGAGTAGTAGCGAGTCGGTTAGAGTGATATTCATTGAGCCATTTCTCCTTTTCCTATGTTTTGGTAGTTTTGTGTGCGGCAAACAAAAAGCCCGCCGCCAGCGATAGCCGAAGCTACCTACACCCCTTTCGGAATGTAACTACACAGAAATAGCGCTCTGACGATGAGCTTGTTATTTCTGTGTAGATTTGTTGACCATACCTTCTCGTTAGACGAGCGGCTCTAGATCACAGTGGGTATACCACTTACGCCGATTGTACTATTTACACTGACTTTTTGCTAGATTCGCAAATTGAAATAACGCTGTTAGCCTGATGTATACTGAGGATATGAAAGAAGCCATCTCGGCCATTGCTGTTATTCTGACTTTTTCGGCCTACATCCCGTACTATCGAGACATCTTGAAAGGTAAAACACATCCGCATGTGTACAGTTGGTCGCTCTGGGGTTTGTTAACCGTTTTGCTCGTTGCGTTGCAGATCAAGGGTGGTGCTGGGCCCGCAACCTGGGTAACTGCTGCTGCGGGACTTCTGTGTATTGGCGTTGTCTTCTTGAGCCTGAAGGGTGGCAAAAAAGATATCACAACATCGGATACGATCGTTGCTATCTTGTCGTTAATAGCGATTGGCTTTTGGCTGGTTGCGGATCAGCCAGTAGTCTCTATCATTCTTGTCATCATTGCTGACGGCCTGGCATTCATACCAACTATTCGGAAGTCCTGGCATAAACCATACACTGAGACACTATCGCTTTATGTAACAAATGCGTTGCGGTTTTTCCTAGCGTTGGCGGCGGTTGAAACGTATACGTTCTTGGCTGCGTCATGGATTGTATTTTGGGCAACGGGCAACGCGCTATTCTCCGTGATGCTCGTTATCAGACGTAAGCAGGTGAAGAAGTAATATGTACTTCATCTTGATTGCCATCCTCCTTGGCATCTTCACCTTCGTAAACATCCTTGCGCCGGTTTCGGGATCGGCAACGGTCACACCGGTTCTGACCGGATTAGTGGGTGCAAAAGATGCTGTCGCTGTGGCGACTGTCTTCTTCTTTCTAACCTGCATTCCGCGTATCTATCTATTCCGTAAGTACATCCGCTGGCCTATCGTGAAGCAACTATGGCCGATATCTATCATTGGTGCACTCTGTGGTGGCCTCATCTTTACCGGTGTACCAGAACAGATTATCGCGATCATCATCTTCTGCTTCTTGGCGTGGTTTTTATATCAAAAAGC
>JBPPME010000092.1:0-4432 GCA_051305895.1 Saccharimonadales bacterium (SeqCode) | reverse complement strand
GTGAATTGTGATCTGTTGAGTATACCAATTTCGCTACGGCAATCGCAGAAAAAGTTAAAATAACACGTAATATAATGGAGGCAAAATAAATGAAGGTCCAAACTAACCAAAATGACCCCCTTAACGGGGGTCAAAATGGATTCGAATATTCTTCTCCTGGCTTGTGTACTACTTGGCTGGGGCGGAGGGATTCGAACCCCCGAATGTCGGCACCAAAAGCCGATGCCTTACCACTTGGCGACGCCCCAATATAGAAAATATTGTATCACAAAGACAAAGAATGACCATGTCTACATGAAGGAGACCCTGTAATTACTATAGGTATCTTGTCAGCGTCTTAAACTAGCAGGGTGTTCTTTACTACGGCTATTGCTTCGTCTTACCCATGCCAAGGGAAAGGAGCCGTCGCTATCCTTACGCACCACACGCCGATGATCATGAAACTTGAGGAAGGGAAGATCGAGATGAAACTTAATCGCGCAAAAAACAACCATCACAACTATCAAATCCGGCATTGTCTATGTTGCTGATAATGAAGTAGCCGTGCTCGCGAACCTCTAAGTGAGCCTAGCTCGTTTTGATCCGGCGATAGGCGAATTTGACAGCTAAGCGCCAGCCCGTATGACTGTCGCGTTCATATTGAAAAATTTCACCCTTTTTGACTTCGTTTATCTGTACGAGGGCAGGATTATACGGCGCTAATGTACGATAGTAGATGATATCCTCAGCATTCGTATGTACACGACTCGGGAAAACATCCCGATATTTGTCACGCCCGATATTATCAAAGTATGCCGATTGACCTTTTGGTGGTAAATACAATTCTGCCCTGAGCCCCATGCGGGCAATCATCTTTGTCACATCGCCAAGTGTGAAATGAGCCTTGCCAGTTATATATACGTAGAGAATTTTTTTCGTCGTAAGGAAGATGGTCGCTGTCGCCATTGAACTCACTGGAATAGAGCGGGCTACCACGTGATCGATATCAAAAGTCATGCCAAACTTGTCTTTTGCAATCTCTTCAATTGCCAGATCATCATATATCTGGTTTTCCATGTCTTCATACTAGCGCGACTTATCTCAGGGCGCAACCTGCTACAATATAAAGAATGGAATTTGATAAGCGCTATGCCAAGCTTAATGCACGTCAAAAAGAGGCGGTAGACACCATCGAAGGCCCCGTAATGGTAGTTGCTGGTCCAGGAACTGGTAAGACAGAGTTGCTCGGTATGCGCGCGGCAAATATCTTGCAGCAGACAGATGTCTTGGCACAAAATATCCTATGCCTTACATTTACTGAGAGTGGAGCTGCAGCCATGCGTGAGCGTCTGACCGATATCATCGGTGCTGAGGCCTACAAGGTTGCGATTCATACTTTTCATAGCTTCGGCTCGGAAATCATCAACCACTACGGTGACTACTTTTACCAAGGGGCTCACTTCCGTCCTGCTGACGAAGTAAGCGTCTACCAAATTCTGCGTGGCATCCTTGACGAGCTCGAATACACCAACCCGCTGGCTGGTAAAATGAATGGGGAATATACACACCTTGGTGATATCACCTCGGCGATATCCGAACTCAAGAGAAGCGGATTGACGAGCGACGAGCTACTAGCCATCCTCGATGATAATGACCGAATACTCGATACGGTTGAGCGTGACTTCGCTTCGGTGTTCGCTGGTAGAATCGGTAAGTCTACAGCCAGTGGACTGACACCTCTTGCAGAGAAGGTCGCATCACTGTCATACGCTACGCTACCACCAGGCGTCACACCACTTTCCAATACTCTCGCACTTAGCCTCTCGCATGCCATTGATGCTGCCCAAGATGACGAATCGACCAAACCAATCACCGCTTGGCGCAATGCCTGGTTTGAGAAAAATGACGTTGGTGCCTTTATATTCAAAGATCGCCGTCGCCACATCAAACTCCGCGCCCTCAGCTACGTCTATTTTCAGTATCTGACGCGCATGCAGGAGCAGCAGCTCTATGACTTCGATGATATGGTGCTACGCACCGTGCATGCCATGGAAGTCTTCGATGACCTACGCTTCAACCTTCAAGAGCAGTACCAATACATCATGGTCGACGAGTTCCAGGACACCAATTTAGCCCAGGCGCGTATTCTCAAGAATCTGACACAAAATAGTCTCGTTAGCAGTGAGCCGAACATCATGGTAGTCGGTGATGACGACCAAGCAATCTATAGCTTTCAGGGTGCCGAAATCAGTAATATTTTGCAATTCCGTGACCAATTCGAGACTGTCAAAATCATTCCGCTCACCGATAATTATCGCTCGGCAGCATCGATTCTAAAGCATGCCCGCACCGTCATTACACAAGGCACCGAGCGGCTCGAGACTATCCTGCCAGATCTTGATAAAACACTCGCTCCGCACGCTACACCGAAAAACGTATCAGTAGCACTACACGAGCACGCCAATATCCACAGTGAGCGTGCCTGGATCGCCCACGCTATTGCTGAGGATATAAAAAAGGGTGTAAAACCAGGTGATATAACTGTTATAGCACGTCACCACAAAGAGCTTGTCAGTCTGTTGCCATACCTCGAAGAACAGGGGGTTACCGTCAATTACGAACGGCAAGAAAATATTCTTGACAATGAAGTCATCGAGCATCTGCTCTTACTGGTAACTATCGTCCACAACTTGGCAACTCAGCGTTTCGATGATGCCAACAGTCTACTGCCCCGACTCCTTGCACATCCTGCCTGGAATATTCCTGCCAAAGAGCTCTGGCAACTAGGGCTCAGTGCCTCATCATCACGGCTGAGCTGGATGGAGCAGATGGCGTTGACACCAGTGTTCAATAACTTCCAAGCCTGGCTATTGGAACAGGCAAAAGCCGCACCCACCACACCGCTCGAGCCGATGCTCGATCAGCTGCTTGGCAGGCACATCGATTATCAGCCGGAAGGCTTCATTTCACCACTCATCGATTATTTCTTTAGTGACGACTTACGTCAAAGCAATCCCGAACACTATATAACGTATCTCGATGCGCTACGCACTCTACGCGAAAAGATGCGTGAATTCCAGCCAAGTAAGCATCTCTATCTCTCAGATCTACTTGAATTCGTCAGCCTCCATCGTCAGCTTGGAACATCCCTCAAAGCCATTCGCCTCAGTGCCGAATCAGCACCGGATAGAATCAACCTCATGACAGCGCACAAATCAAAGGGGTCGGAATATCCTCACGTCTATATCCATGGCGCTATCGACTCGGCATGGGGTGAACGTGTGCGCACACGTTCACGTCTTATCGGCTATCCGGAAAACCTCCAAATAACTGCTGCCGGCGACACACCGAATGAACGCCTGCGATTGTTCTTCGTGGCGATGACTCGAGCAAAGGCCAAGCTCTCCATCAGCTACAGTCTTGCTGGCGAGAATGGCAACGACACCACATGTGCGAATTTTCTCGTTAACGAAGTTTGGCGACCAATTGGTGATGAAACGACCGTCTCACCACTCGAGCAAGCTCAGCACGCCTGGTACCAACCAGTCATTGAACTCAAAACCACCACTATGCAGGAGCTCTTAGCGAGCACACTCGATCGATACAAGCTCAGTGCCACCCATCTCGGCACATTCCTCGATGTCACCCGTGGTGGTCCACAGCATTTCTTGCTCAACAATCTCCTCCGTTTTCCCCAGGCCATCAGCCCAAATGCTGCCTATGGTTCGGCGATCCACCGCACGCTTCAGCAGACGCATTCACATCTTATCGCAACGAGTAAACAGCGCCCCCTCGAAGATATATTGCACGACTTCGAGACGAATCTCGACCATATGAAATTGTCAAAAAATGAGTTTGAACAGTATCTGAAACGAGGAAGTGACGCGCTTGGAATCTTCTTTGATACCGCGTATGACTCATTTATCAAAAATTCTAAGACTGAACTGAACTTTGCCGGAGAACAAAGTCGCCTCAATGCTGCACACCTCACTGGATCGCTTGATGCAGTAATCATCGACACTGCAGCGAAGACTATGACCGTGACTGACTTCAAGACAGGCAAGGCATGCCTTGACTGGCGCGGTGCGTCCGATCACGAAAAGAGCAAACTGCATCGCTATAGGCAGCAGCTCATGTTTTATAAACTACTCATCGAGCATTCTCGCACCTACAGCGACTACACCGTCGACAAGGGTATACTGCAATTTGTCGAGCCGACACCGGGAGGTATAATCGTTTCTCTAGAACTAGAGTTCAACCCCAATGAACTCATCCAGTTCACTAAGCTCATCGGGATCGTCTGGGAACATATCACCAGATTGGATCTTCCCGACACCTCGTCGTATAGCCAAGACTTCAAAGGCATAAAAGCTTTCGAAGCCGACCTCCTTGACGGAAAAATCTAATCATTGACAGATAACTAATTACTTGGTAAGATAGCTAGCGTATCCGA
>JBPPME010000088.1:0-24145 GCA_051305895.1 Saccharimonadales bacterium (SeqCode) | reverse complement strand
TTAAAGGCAGTACGATTATCGATAGTTTCACTATAACGTAAAGCCGGCTTTGTGTTGTCTTTTTCATATAGTAATCCTTCAATGTAGTTGGTTAGGGCACGCTTGTTAGCCTCGCCTGGAATGCGGAACGTGAATGCAGTTAGGGCCAAGAATATTGGAGGGAAGAGTAGGTTGACAATGAGGGGTAGGGGGATAATCGTACCGTAGATGGCGATATCGTAAGGAACTTCAATAAAGAGTCCAACGAGCGTCTTAGTAATAAATAGAAATATGACACTGCGGATTACACCATGATTGACGCGCCTGCGAACCTCTTTATACTCGTGATCGATACAGGTTTCGACGACGTTAATCATTTGGGTCTGTTTGGTGATGTCAACGTTGGTTACCTGTTCTTTGTTTTCATCGAAGAAGGCGGCGCGTACTATGTGTAGCGGTGCACCATTTTTACTCACGAAGCGGGTTAATTTGATCGTTGCACTGCTGGCGATGAGACTATCATACGTTTGATTAAAAGATATAAATTCTTTTGTCTGGGCTGGACTAATGCCGTGCAATTCAAGGAGCTCGCTACGGATATTGGCATCATCTGACTTGAGAAGTGCTTTGTGGATAGCGATATATAGTATTGTCGAGTAGTCCTTTCTGGTAACACTCATATCACCCTTGAGGATACGGGAATAATCGATGACTTGCGAAAGATGGGCATGAGCAAAGCGGGCAAATGAAATAATACGTACAGGATTACTGAGTATCTGCTCGGTTTCTACGGCGAGCAACTCAAACAGCCAGCGCTCCAAACTGCGGCGATCGGTCGCGTCAGCGCTTTGGTAGCTGGCGTGATAGCGGTCGATGATTGCCTCGATCTCTTTTATCTGAGAGAGAGGAACGGTATTGTTTTCAAGATACTCCGCCTGCGTAAGTTCAATGATGAGTTCTTGAGCAAGACCTTTTGAAGAAGGGTCGGGGAGTGACAAGGTGCGTTTGTAGAATCGCAAGATTGCTCGTTGTAAGAGTAGATGATCTTCAATATTTTCCGAAACATTGCGTAACTGTTCGTAGGCATGAAGTACAGCATTGGCGACGTTTGGCACATGAAGAGTCTCACCTTTCTTATGTGTGACACGGTAGGTATCGTGTGCGGTTATGTTGTCGGTGAGTTGTTGCAGCAACTCACCCATTTGGGAGATTTTTTGAGCCATCATTATCTTTATTATAATCGTATTGTAGGTGGTTACGCTATAATTATTCAAATACGCTACATATAGCGTTGTAAATAAGAAACATAACACTATATGCGTTTTACAAGGGTGATTTCATTCTATTTATGTTTGTGGTGAAAAAAACACACAAAAAGTATTGCAAACCATATATGTGGGGTCTATAGTCATAGGCAGACCACTACATATGTAGTAGTTCCATAAAACACACAGTAATTCAACGCACGGAGGTGAGTGGCACCCGCCAAGGGTGTGAGGGTTGTTTGTGTTGTCGCTTTGAGGGAAGTGGCTGTGTGAATAGTAGAACATAACATAACAAATAGGGGACATCATGAACGGAATTCATGTGGTAAAGCGCGATGGCACCCGCGAACCATTTGACGCCAACCAGATTAACCTGGCTCTAGTGAAGGCAAGCGATGGACTTCCAGACCAGGTTAGTAAGGTTGTACAAGTAGCGAGTGAGTTACAGCTCACATTATTCGACGGGATAACGAGCGAGCAGCTCGATGAGGCAGTGATCCATACGGCACTGCAAAACGTAAAGGACGATCCAGACTTTGACAAAATCGCAGCGAGGTTGTTGCTCAAGAATATTTACAAGAATATCCTCGGTGATTTCGAGACTGACGTGGAGCTCAAGAAACTACACACTCAAAAGTTTCCGACGTTTATCAAAGAATCAGTAAAAAATGGCCTACTCGATATTCGTATGAGTGACTCGAAAATCTTCGACTTGAAGAAGATAGCAGAAGCACTTGACCCAACTCGCGACGAACTCTTTACATACATCGGTGTCGTAACAAACAAGAACCGCTATTCTCTGCGCAAAAACAGTGGTGCATCGATCGAAACGCCACAGTTTACTCACATGCGTATCGCAATGGGTCTAGCCTTTAATGAAGGAGATCCAACTGCAGCAGCCCTTGATTTCTATGAACACATGAGTCAGCTAGAGTACATTCCGGGCGGTTCAACTCGCGTGAATGCTGGTGGTGCATTCCCGCAGCTCAGTAACTGCTTCCTGATGGAAGTCCAAGATGATATGGAGTCCATCGCCAAATCAATCCGCGACACGATGTGGATTGCCAAGGGTACTGGCGGTATTGGTATTACGATGACCAAACTTCGTGCGGCAGGCTCTCCAGTAAAGACAACCAATACTGAGTCAACTGGCCCTATCCCATTCATGAAGATGATTGATACAGCACTTTTTGCTGTCTCACGTAAGGGCAAAAAGGCCGGTGCAGCAGCTATGTATATGGAAAACTGGCACCTGAACTTCCCGCAGTTTCTTGATCTTCGTCAGAACTCTGGTGACCCGTATCTTCGTACCCGCATTATGAACACTGCCGTATACCTGAGTGACGAATTCATGAAGCGCGTCGAAAAAGACCAAGACTGGTATCTCTTCGATCCAGCTGAGGTGAAGGATCTTCCAGATCTCTATGGTAAAGAATTTTCAAAGCGTTACAATGAGTACACTAAGATGGCTGAAAAGGGTGATATCCGTGAATTCAGCAAACTTCCTGCTCGTCAGCAGTTTAAGCAAATTCTAACAACTCTACAGGCGACTAGCCATCCGTGGCTAACTTGGAAAGACACGATTAATGTTCGTGCGCTCAATAACAATACTGGTACGATTCACTGCTCGAACCTCTGTACAGAGATCACACTGCCACAGGATGAGGAGAACGTCTCTGTTTGTAACTTGATTTCAATCAACCTGTCACGCCACCTTAATGACGACAAAACCTGGAATTGGAAGAAGCTCGAAGCAAGTACACGTAGTGCGATTCGTCAGCTCGATAACCTTGTTGACATCACCAACACACCGATTCCTGAAGCAATGAATAGCAATTCACAGAACCGCGCGGTTGGTCTTGGTATTATGGGTTTCGCTGATGTTTTGGAACGCCTAAGCTTTAGCTATGAATCAGAAGAGGCGTATGATCTCATCGACCAACTTGTTGAGGCGATTAGCTACTACGCTATTGATGAGTCGGCTGATCTTGCTAAAACTCGTGGCACATATCCCCAGTTCAAGGGAAGTGGCTGGAGCAAGGGTATTCTACCTATCGATACTGTTAAGGTACTAACTGAGTCTCGCGGAGTGAAGGTCAACGTGACCAATAAAACTCGCCAAGACTGGGACAAGCTTCGCATCAAGGTCAAGAAGGGGATGCGTAACGCCACTTTGATGGCTATCGCGCCAACTGCGAATATCGGTCTAATCGCGGGCACGACTCCAGGACTTGACCCACAATTCGCGCAGATTTTCTCACGTAGTACTCTGAGTGGTAAGTTTCTCGAGGTCAACGTAAACCTCGTGAAGGATCTCAAAGTACTTGGTCTCTGGGAGGTAGTTAAAGATGAACTGCTCGCTAAACAAGGTGACATCCAGGGTATTGTGGATATTCCGCAACACATTAAGGATGTCTACAAGACCAGTTTTCAGCTAAGTCCGTATGCTTTCATCGAAGTTGCAGCTCGTGCCCAGAAGTGGGTTGACCAAGCGATTTCCCGCAATATGTATCTCGAGACTCGTGATATCGATGAGTACGTCAAGATTTATACCGAGGCATGGAAGCGTGGTCTTAAAACAACCTACTATCTGCACGTCAAACCACGTCACCAGGCTGAGCAGAGTACTACAAAGGTTAATAAAGCAGAAGATATAGCAAAAAACGGAAGCAGTGGCGCCCGCAAGAGCGGATTCGGTTTTGCAAAAAAGCCAGCTGGCATAACTTCATAAAAAGTAATTAGGGTAAGGGATAAAGAATATGAACTCAAACGCAATCATCAACGAAGAAATGACACTCGAAGAAAAACTCGCCGCTATCGATGCTGCTATGGAAAATGCCCGGACACTTGCAAATGAGCAGGGTACACAGAACGGTCAGATGGCAGCACCACTTGACCCAGCATTGCTCACCATTTGCGACGGCTGCGAATAATTTTAAGATGAGGAGATAAAAGCATGGCAGGAATTTTAGGAACAGGCATTCAGGATGGGCTATTGCTTAAACCGGTGCATTATCAATGGGCGATGGATCTGTATGATCAGGCAGTGGCAAATACCTGGTTTCCAAATGAGATTCATCTCGGACAGGATCTGAGTGACTGGAAAAAGATGAGCGATGAGGAGCGCCACGCACTGGAATTCCTCATGAGCTACTTCAATCCAAATGAACTACTCGTGAATAAAGCACTAGCGTTTGGTGTATATCCATACGTGAACGCGGCCGAGTGTCACCTCTACCTGGCGAAGCAGATGTGGGAAGAAGCCAACCACTGCATGAGTTTCGAATACGTACTCGAAACCTTTCCGATCGACCGAGAGAAAGCCTACGCGGCACACGTCGATGTTCCATCAATGGCAGCCAAGGAAGAGTTTGAAACCAAGTACATTAAGCGCATGAGCGAAGAGACGCTTGATATCACGACAACCGAAGGCAAAAAAGACTTCATCAAAAACCTGATCGCCTACAATATCATCCTCGAAGGCATCTGGTTCTACTCGGGATTCATGGTCGCACTTTCATTCCGTCAGCGCAATCTACTGCGTAATTTCGGGAGCCTGATGGATTGGATTATCCGTGACGAGTCACTTCATCTTAAGTTCGGTATTAACCTAATCCTAACAACGCTTGAAGAGAATGAAGACTTGCAGACAGAAGAGTTTGCCGCCGAGATAAAGCAGATGATTCTCGATGCTGTCGAGATGGAAGAACAGTACAACAAAGACTTGCTACCGAACGGTATCCTTGGCCTAAACGCTGACTACGTTAATCAGTACGTGAAGTATTTGACTGACCGACGTCTCGAAGAGCTTGGGTTTGGCGCACACTATAATGTCTCAAATCCTGCTAAATGGATGGCCGCTGCGAACGACACCCTCGAACTCGTAAACTTCTTTGAGAGTACCAATACCAGCTACGAAGTAAACGCTACAAAAGACAAGAAGTAACACCGGCCGAGGAGGCTGATATGAAAACGGAAATAGAGGTCAAGTTTCTTGACGTTAATAAAGATACCGTTCGTGAGAAGTTGCGGAAACTCGGAGCCGAGTGTGAACAGCCGATGCGACTCATGAAGCGCGTGTTGATCGAGACGGAAGAAATGAATCAGCGACATGCCTATTTGCGTCTGCGTGATGAAGGTGACAAGATTACCCTTACATTCAAGCAGTTTGATGAAAATTCGTTGACCGGTGCCAAAGAGCGTGAAGTACAGGTAAGTGATTTTGATGATACTATCGGAATTTTTGGTGAATTTGGTCTCCATTATCATACCTACCAAGAGTCAAAACGCGAAACATGGCGGTATGGCGACGTAGAAGTAGTGATTGATGAGTGGCCATGGATTCGTCCCTATATCGAAATTGAAGGCGATTCAGAACAGGCAGTAGTCAACGCGGCAGAAAAGCTTGGCTTTGACTGGAGTGATGCTGTCTTTGGTTCGGTTGATGTTATCTACATTCAAGAGTATCCAAATATGACTGTCCGAGGAGTGATCGACATAAAAGAAGTTCGGTTTGCTGACGTAGTACCGGCAGAGTTTGTAGGGGCGTAATATGGTGCAAAAATCACGCAGAGTCGCTAGCTTGCTTGGTCCAGCCTTTGTTGCAGCGGTGGCATATGTCGATCCGGGCAACTTCGCGGCAAACTTTAGTGCCGGTGCCAGCTATGGCTATCTATTACTTTGGGTGCTCGTCGTGGCGAATCTCATGGCGATGTTGGTGCAGTACCTCTCAGCTAAGGTTGGTGTAGTGACAGGACAGAGTATGCCGGAAGTTGTTGCGACCAAGCTTGGTCGCAAGAGTCGTATCGCGTATTGGTTTCAAGCAGAACTGGTAGCGGCATCGTGTGATCTGGCAGAGGTGATTGGGGGTGCGATTGCGCTAAACTTGCTCTTCGATGTGCCACTTGTGGCGGGCGGTGTAATTACAGGAGTGGTATCCCTATTACTCCTAGCGACTTACACGAGCCAGGGCCAGAAATTATACGAACGTATCATACTAGGCATGCTGCTTATTATGCCGATTGGCTTTTTCACAGGCTTGGTGATGCATCCACCGGAAGCAGGACCAATGCTGGCTGGACTCATACCGCGTCTACAGGGTACTGATACGTTACTGCTGGCGGTAGCGATGCTTGGCGCAACTATCATGCCACATGTGGTGTATCTGCACTCAGCATTATCACGCGATCGTCATGGCGCACAGAAGGGTAAGAAATTATCTGAGATTTTGCGTGCAACCAAAATCGATGTTGGCATCGCCATGGTGTTGGCTGGTAGTGTCAATATCGCTATGCTATTGCTGGCTGCTTCGACACTGCGTGGGCATGGAGAGATCGAATCGCTCGAGAATGTCTTTACGGCGCTTGGTGGACTAACGACACCGCTAGTCGCTTGGTTGTTTGCGATTGCGCTGCTACTATCGGGCTTTGCATCGACGGCAGTCGGTACGCAAGCGGGGGAGGTAATAATGGCAGGGCTTTTGAAACGACGTGTCCATCCAATGTTGCGACGGACAGTAGTGATCATTCCGTCAATTCTGCTACTGGCACTGGCGATTAACCCGACGAAGGCGCTGATTGTTTCACAGGTCATATTGAGTTTTGGTATTCCATTCGCGCTTGTACCGCTAGCGATGATTACTTCTAGTAAGAAAATTATGGGTAGCGCTGTGAACAATAAAATTACGACCTATACAATCGGTGGTATTGCCGGTGTAGTGGGACTACTGAATATTGTACTTATTTGGCTGACGGTGACTGGCGCTTAATTACTATAAAAAGTATAGTGAAACTAAACTCAAAAGAGTATACTGGGAAGAGATGAAAACGAAATTACTTATCTTTGGCTTCACGGGCGACCTGAGTACCCGCAAATTGCTCCCAGCTCTACGTGATATCGCAGCGACTGGAAAGTACAACAATCTTCAGATCATTGGTGTTTCCCGACGTAAGGTTGATATACCATCCCTACTGCGCCAATCAGTTGGAAGTGAAGATTTGGTTGGTAGGACGACAGTTTTTACGATGAATCTTGCTGACGCGGGCGACTATCAAAGGCTTAATGAGTATGTCAATGTGCAGTACGAGGAGCAATTAGTCGTCTATCTGTCTGTGCCGCCACAAGCAGTGATGCAGATTGTAGATTACATGGGTGCAGCTGGCATCAATACTCCAAATGTAAAGATACTATTCGAAAAGCCATTTGGCGTTGATCGAACATCAGCTGAGGATATGATTGCTCGGACTGCGCAGTATTATGCGGAAGACCAGCTGTACCGGATTGATCATTATGCAGCCAAGGAAGTGGCACACGCTTTGATCCGTTTGCGTGCCAATGCTGAGAACCATCATCATCACTGGAGTCGAGAATCAATTACTAGCATCGAGGTATTGGCAACCGAATCAATCGGTATTGAGGGAAGGGCGGTGTTTTATGAGCAAACTGGTGCTTTACGCGATTTCGTACAAGGGCATCTCATGCAGCTGTTAGCACTTATACTTATGGATCCGAAGAATCCCAGCGTGCCCGAGGCTCGTCTCGAAGCACTCCGACAGATTAAAGTAGCTGATCCGTCTCAGACTGACCGAGCCCAATATGAAGGTTACGACGAGGAAGTAGATAATCCTGGGAGTTTGGTTGAGACGTTTGTTCGCGTCAAGCTTGAGAGTAACGATTCACGATGGCAGGGTGTACCACTGACGCTGCTGACTGGCAAGGCGTTGGATGAAAAGCGTTCGCAGATAGTAATTCATTATCACGATGGCAGCAAAGAAGTATTTGATGAGGCGCGGGCGATTGAACCGATCATCTCGCCGCTTGATGCCTATGAGCGTGTTCTTATCGAAGCTATAGAAGGTCGCAAGGACATTTTTACGCAGAGCGATGAGGTGCTGGAGAGTTGGCGCATCCTGACGCCACTACAAGAAGCTTGGGCGATGGATAACGTACCACTTTTGCACTATGGTGTAGGAGTGAAGCCTGACGCCATCTACCATATGTAGTGTAGTGAAAATACTACAACATCCCATATATGGTGTTTTTGAATTTATTGGTGCTATAATGAAATCCCATGGATACGCCGACACGAAATGGAGCAAAACAGAAATATATATTTGTAACTGGGGGTGTGCTCTCGGGGGTAGGAAAAGGCATTACTGCGGCTAGTATCGGTGCCGTGTTGCAAGCCAAAGGTCTTGCCGTTTCAATTCAAAAATGCGACCCGTATCTCAATGTAGATGCGGGTTTGCTTAATCCTAGGGAACACGGTGAATGCTTCGTGACAAAAGATGGTGCGGAGACTGATCTAGACCTCGGACATTACGAGCGTTTTCTCGACATCGAGCTGACGCAGCAGAATGCGACCCTCTCTGGTCGACTGCTTCGAGAGCTTATTGATGATGAACGCGCTGGTAAATTCGGTGGTGCAACGGTACAGCTCGTACCTCACCTGACCAATGCTATCCAGCGTGAAATCAAAAAAGCAGCTGATGACTCTGACGTGCATATCGTAGAGCTTGGAGGTACGGTAGGTGACTACGAGGGGCTTAGCTACGTCGAAGCCTTCCGTGAATTCGCCTGGAAAAACGGCCGTGAAAACTGTCTCTTCATGCATGTCGTCTATGTACCCTTCATCGAGACTAGTAAAGAATTTAAGACTAAGCCAGCGCAAAATGCACTCAATGACCTCCGAGGATTCGGTATCGTACCAGATGGTGTTATTGTGCGTTCTGACAAAAAAGCGACCGAAGCGGTTGCTAATAAGATTGCACTTTTCGGTGGCGTGGCACGTGATCACGTACAACTGATTCCAAATGTCGATACAGTGTTTCGCATCCCTGAAATTATCGCGGGCAATGGTCTACATAAAATGCTAAGTGACTTTACGGGCAATAGTATGCAACCCGATCTTAGCAAATGGGATAACATTGTAGAGCGTCAAAACGCTAAACCAACGCGTACGGTGACGATTGGTATGGTAGCAAAATATATGGACAACGAAGACACCTATATTTCTGTACTCGAAGCACTTAAAGCTGCCGGCTGGCATGAGCGTGTCGGAGTGGAAGTGAAATGGCTAAATGCTGAGGAAGCAACTGAGGAAGACTTCGCGTCGGTTGATGCATTGCTCGTGCCGGGTGGGTTTGGCTCACGTGGCGCGGAAGGTAAGATTGCTGCGGCGAACTATGCGCTTGAACACAAAAAGCCGTATCTTGGTCTCTGTCTAGGACTGCAAGTCGCGGTCGTTGCTGCCGCACGACGTAGCGGCTTGAAAGATGCCAATAGTACTGAATTTGATGCCAAAACACAGCACGATGTGGTCTATATCATGGAGGGACAGGCAGGCAAAGAATCGACTGGAGGCACGCTGCGTCTGGGCGACTACAAGGCAAAACTTGTCTATGGTTCAAAAGCGGCAGCCACATATGGCGATACGACGATTACTGAGCGTCATCGACATCGTTATGAGGTGAATCAAAAATTTACCCAAGCCATTAACGACGGTGGTTTAACTATTTCTGGCACCTCACCAGACGGTAAGCTTGTTGAATATATTGAGGCGAAAGATCACCCATATTTTCTAGCAACTCAAGCTCACCCTGAGTTCCGTTCGCGTCCATTCAAAGCGCATCCGCTTTTCCTGGGTCTTATACGCGAAGCGAAAAACTAGTATACCTTCGATAAAGATAGGCAATACTTTAAGCTTGTTCGATGCTGTGAAATACGGAGTGTTGAGATAACGAGTTAGGTCACAATAATAGTTTCTCAGTGTCCACAAGACAAATATGAGGAAAAGATGTATGACTAATATGGGAGATATTGCCAATTGATTTTTGTTCATATTCCGGTTGCATGACGCCAGTACATCACCATCTCGTTAACCTCTGTTATACTAAAAATAATGGAACCACTCGTACAACAGATCGTAAAACAGACATTTGGTATGGATGTCGACATTAAGCTGACTCGTCCCGATGCGCAGTTCGGCGATTATGCTACAAATATAGCTCTCCAGTTGTCAAAGCCACTCGGAAAGAATTCACGAGAAATCGCCGACGAACTAGCGAATAATTTACGGGATACTGGTGAGTTTACTGAAGTATCTGTCGCTGGTCCTGGATTTTTAAACTTGCGGCTCAGTGGCAGGAAACTGGCTGATTCTCTTAGTAACCGATGGAGTGAGTCGTACGGTACTAACAATGACGGTAAGGGCCGTACGGTTATCGTGGAATATCCCAGTCCGAACATGGCTAAGCCGTACAGTGTCGGGCACCTACGTCCGGGTAATCAAGGTTGGGCGGCAAAACGTCTGATGGAGGAAACTGGGTGGAAGGTTATTACCGATAACCATCTTGGTGACTACGGCGCGCCATTCGGTATCTGGGTGGTCGGCTTTTTGAAGTTTAGCAACGATCAGGCATTGGAACGTGATGGTGTTTATGAACTTGGTCGTGTCTACATCGAGACCAAAAAGATTCTGAAGGAAGAAAAGGAGCAGGGAGGCCATAAACTAGCCGATGCCGTACAGACGTGGTTATTGAAATTAGAGCAAGGTGATGCAGAAGCAGTTGCTTATAGCCAGCGGTTTAATGACATCAGTCTCGGGCATATTCATAACATCATGCGCCGACTGAAAATCACAACCGATTATGAGTTTGGTGAGGCGTTTTTTGCATCGAAAGGTAAGTTCGCCGTCCAGGAGCTACTCGGCCGGGGTATTGCACAGCAAAATGAAGACGGCTCAGTTATCGTACCACTGGATGATTATGGTTTTGATGTGCCACTTCTCGTGCAGAAATCAAACGGTGCGGCACTTTACGCAACTACCGACCTAGCAACGATGCTTTATCGTGAAGAGCAATTCCGGCCAGATCGGGTGATTTATTCGGTGGGTGCTGAACAACAATTTTACTTCGCGCAGCTGTTTGCGCTCGCCAAGAAACTTGGTATTCATACGGAACTTATCCATCTCTGGTTTGGTGTCATTGATCAGCTGAACGAAGACGGTAGGCGCGAGAAAATGAGTAGCCGCAGGGGTGTGGTGCTCATGGAAGAGCTGCTTGATACGGCCGAGGCAAAGGCGCGTGAAGTAGTTAAGGGGCGTAATGTTTCCGATGAGGATCTACGAAAAATCGCCCTTGGCGCTATTAAGTATAGCGATTTTGTCGCTGATCGACGCACCAATATTTTATTTAGCTGGGATTCGATTTTTGCCCTTAGTGGTATGAGCGGAACATACATACAATATGCAGTGGTACGTTTGAATAAAATTCTACGTGACAATATAGGCGAACATCAACTCGGTGAATATGACTATGAATTAGAGAAGGGGGTATTATTGAAACTACTCGAATACCCATATGTCGTTCGCCTAGCGGCTCGTGATATGGAACCACATAAAATTGCTGGATATCTGTACGAACTAGCCCGTGAAATGAACCGCTATTATGAAACGACGCGCGTATCAGATGCATCAGTCATCGAAAAGGCGGCACGGCTTGATTTACTAAGTAAGGTGAGCCAGGTCTTTACCCACGGGCTTTCGATTCTTGGTATCGAAGTGCCGAGTCAGATGTAACAGCTTGCAACCAACGAACAGTAGGTGTACCATTGTCCTAGAATTATGAAAACACGAATGCAGAAAAATTGTATGATTTTCGGACTCGTGTTTGAAGCGCCCTCGGCGTCGTAGTTCGGCGTCCTGGAATTACACAATCGCCAAGGAAATCTCTCCGGCTTTTTTGCTTTATCAGGGTACACGCAGTACTGAAGGCAGGAACGTCTTGTTTTCAGGAATTTACAACTAGTAGGAGGCATGATGCCTGACGACATTATCTGCTCTTTGGTGCGAGCAGCGGATAACCACGGAATCCTTGAGTTCAAGACCTATAGTGATCTCAAGAGGGTCATCGGCTACCAGAACGGTGTCAAACAGCTGCGCAAAAAAGTGGAGGTACTCTATCGGCAACCATCGTGTCAACGACCAATCGAATTTCGTAGTCCGCGTATCCGGCAGCAGGATCCGGTGGATGCTGGTGACAGGACGAAGCATCTTATCCGTCTCAATAGGGAGCACGAGCAGATTGCTATCTTGTGGAAGCTGCGTCGTCCGGTCGTATGCGCGACCGCGGAGCTTGCTGTGTATGAGACGCGTCGCGATATTCTCCGCCGTACTTTCGGTGTCAGCGATGCCGAGGAAATCCTGCGGCAACTCATTGAGGCGGGTCATGTTCAGCGCACCCAACGCCAGGGTAGCAAGGGTAAAGTCGTCGCAGAAGTATTTCTGCTGGTGCCCGTCCCATCATGATCTCCTTATTGTCGCTAGTACGCTTACCTGCGGAACGCGATACTCGATCCCGGTTCTCGTAGCACACCATGCTACGAGAACCGGGATCTCCTTTTTTGACTACTATGTAATATAAAAATGATGCTATAATTCTCCTAAAAATTAAAGGAGGGTTGTACAAATGGCAAAAGCAAAAAAACACGTCGGTGGTTTCGTCGACTTCGTACGTGAACAGGGTGTTGTCGGTTTGGCGGTTGGTCTGGCAATCGGCACCGCCGCTGGTGAAGCGGTGAAGTCACTTGTCGAGCAGTTCATTAACCCGATCGTTGGCTTCCTTGTCGGTGGTATTAGCCTTGAGAAGCTCACATGGAGTACTGGTCTTAAGAATGGTGCTGCTGAATTGATATTTGGTTGGGGCGCAATCCTCTCAGCAGTTATCACATTACTAGCGACAGCATTCGTGATTTACCAGATTATCCATCTTGCCAAGCTTGACCGTCTCGATAAGAGCAAATAAGTACTGCGTAAGTTCTATAATAAAAGTCCCCTGGTGCACCAGCTGCTTTTATGATGGAGTAATATAGATGTATGAAGAAACTGATGAAAACCGACGAGCAGTGGCATGAAACATTGAGTCCGGAACAGTATCGTGTACTCCGTGAAAAGGGCACCGAGGCACCGTTTACGGGTGAGTACGATACCACTTTCGATTTAGGTACGTACACTTGCGCTGCCTGTGGAACCGAGCTGTTCGACAGCGAGACAAAGTTTGATGCTCAATGCGGTTGGCCGAGTTTTTATGACGCCAAGCCAGGTGCGGTGGAGCTTAATGAAGATGATACGCACGGCATGCGCCGCGTCGAAGTAATGTGTGCTACTTGTGGTGGCCACCTTGGTCATATATTTTCAGGGGAAGGGCTGGGTACGCCGACCGATCAACGGTTTTGTATCAATTCTGTGAGTTTGAAATTTACTTCAGGTAAGTAGTGTTGTGAAATAGGCTTGAAACGCTATCGCGTCTACGTCAAGGTGTTATGATAAGGACATAAGATACTAATGGGTGGTCGAGGGTAGTTATGGGCCGTAAATTGCGCGCTGATCAGTATGGCGTTTTTCCGGGAAATCCAGAGATGCGGTATCAGGAACGACAACGTGTCCTAAATCGTGAACTTGCTCGTCGAGCGGGATTGCCATCGCCTGAGAGTTTAGCATACGAGAATCTTGGAAATCGCTCGTTGCCTGTATACGAAAAAAAATCGGCTATCCAAAAGGCTATTCGCGATCATCAAATCTCTATGGTTGAAGGAGCAACTGGTAGCGGAAAAAGTACTCAAATAGCACAGTATGCACTCGAGATGGGCTACAAGAAAATTGTCTACCTTGAGCCGCGGGTACTCCTGGCTGACAACCTATCCGATCAAATCGCTCGAGAGCTTGCTGAGCAGCTCGGTGAGGAGCAGGTGACACCACTCGTCGGCGTGCGACATTCGGAACGCTCGAATGGTCGCAATGCTCCAATTGAAATTATGACACCAGCGACTTTTATGCGGGTGATGGATGAACTGGAGCAATTCGCTAACGAGCCAATCCTTATCCTTGGCGACGAGATTCACGAAAAGGATTTTGAGACCGAACTGGCTGTCGCGGCATCGGTGCAGCATCTTACAAATCACAATAAGTGGCGAATGGTGCTTGCCAGTGCAACGCTTGACGCTGAATCAATCCATGAGGCATACAGCGAAATGAACGGCCGGCCGATACCTCGTACTCTTGTCGAAGGCCGCCCGCATGAACTTCAAATCGTCGACGAGCCAGATTTGACAGCGATTGAGGCCTATAAAAAATATGGTGCTGAGCACGAAAAGACTATGATTTTTACTGCAGGCAAGACTGAAATCAAAGACATATCAAATAAGCTGCGCAAAGAGAAACTTGGCAAGGTGCGGATTAACAAACTGCACGCCAAACTATCGCGAGCGGATATAAAGCAGGCGACACATGCGCGTCTCGGTGAGGGTGAACGGCAGGTAATCGTGTCGACTTCGGCGGGGCAATCAGGTATTACCATCGCAGGGCTGACGTTAGTAATTAGTGATGGGACAACTCGTCGACCTGATCTCGATGCCGATGGCGTTCCGGGATTGTTTAAGCAGTACTGCGCTCAAGATGAACTCATCCAGCAGGGCGGTCGTGCCGGTCGTGACGTTGCCGGTGGTATAGTGGTGCGGGTTCGACCAGACGATTTACACTTCGAATACAAGTCGATGGAAGAGCGAGCAGTACAGGCACCTGCGCAAATTTACCATACGAACATTTCGCGCAATGTTCTGTTGACTGCTTCATTCGGCAAGGACTTTTATGACCTCAATAAATTTCTTATCCACAAGGTAAATCAACGCACTATTCTGGAGTCATATGAAGTACTGTACCGTCTCGGCGCATTGGATGAGTTTAATGAAATCACCGAGCTAGGACAACTGATGAACAAATTTCCGTTACGCCCAGAATTTGCTCGGGTGGTAGCGGAAGCGGTTCGTTTGGAAGCGTCGAGCGAGCTTATGCAGCATCTCGTAGGAATCGTTAGTGCCGTTGAATCTGGCGGCTTACCGTATTTCGAAAAGGGTGTTAGCATGAACTGGCGTAAGGATATCCGCCACGAAACCACAGATGATTATTTAGCACAGCTTGACATGTTTTATGCGACTAGGCAGTTTTATGGTGATGGTGAGGTGGACGAAAAGGCACTTGAGGAACGCAACTACGACACGAAGAACACTTATCGAGCACATAAGACTTTCGACAAGATTTGCCATGTGCTGCAGCTATCGAGAACGGATGTCGACACAACGCCACCTACACCTGAACAGGTAGAGGTATTGCATGAATATCTTATTGCCGGACTCTTTGACTTTGCTCACACCAAGGTAAGTCGGCAAGGTCGTACACCTGAGTACGTCAGTGTACATGACCAGCACGAACCAATGATGCGGCGACTCTCAGACAGAGGAACCTATAAAGCAAAAGAAAGCGATGCGGTCGTCATTGGTATGCCGCGCCGTTTTGAAAAGCATGTCAAAGGTGAACTAACCGAATTCAGCGTGATTGAAAATGTCATGCCGACATCATTGCGCAAACTGGCGCGTCACGTACTACATCTGACGGAGCGTAAGCCGGTGACTACGTCGACGGTAATCGGTGGTCATCTGAAACGGACTGACGAGCTGCATTTTGGTAGTGTGAAAATCGCCGAAGTGCCGTCGGTATCACGTCTCACGCATACCAAGGAGACCAAACAGCAACTCAGAGACGCGGCACATAACAAACCGACGCAAACACTTGAAGAGCTGATTGCTATTAAGAAGAAACTCGAACGCCTGGTACGCAAGACGCCATCTGAAGAAATGGCACGCTATTTCCCGGAGGGAATTCTGACTGACGAATGGCTCCATGGTGTTATTGAGACTGCTATTGATAATGAAGTCGACAATATCTATGCTCTCGACAATAAACTCCGATCGATAGTGGTGCATGGTAATCTTTCAATCCGTAGCTGGCTGAGCGAAGAGGCTGAGCGTGACCTGATGGATCGTTCACCAGATATGGTTGAGCTTAGTGGAAGTGTGGCATATCAGCTTTATTACTCACATGGTCAGCCGCTTATCAATGGTTTTAATCTTCGCGATGCCGACCATCTTCCTGATGATGGACTTTATCTCAAGGATGGCCGAGAAGTCCTTATTAGTTATCGGTTCGATAGTGATACTAAACGTCATTCAGCTGGTGTGCTAAAGAAGTATGCTGCACAGTTCGACAGTCCGGTATAATGAGAGGTATATGACAAAGTACGCAAAATTACTATGGGTGGATCTAGAAATGACTGGACTGAGTCCGACCGAAGACCGCATTCTCGAGGTGGCAGCGGTTGCAACAGACTGGAATTTTAGGTCTATCGCGACCTACGAGGCGGTGAAAAGGGTCGGACCTAATCTGATGAAAGAACGCATGGTTGGTGATTTTTGGGAAAAATACACAGACGTACGTGAGGCATTGATTGCCCAAAATCTCAGTGGCAAAAATGGTCGTACAGTAGAGAATGAACTACTTGATTTTATTAATGAGCACTTCAAGGCTGATGAAAAAGTACTATTAGCGGGTAATTCTATCCACCAAGATCGCAAATTTATCGAGAATGAGTGGAGCAGACTCAATGACCGTTTGCATTACCGTATGCTCGATGTCAGTGCCTGGAAAGTGGTTTTTGATGGTAAATACAGCAAGCGATTTGCCAAGCCCGAATCACATCGTGCCCTGGAGGATATTAAAGGATCAATTGAAGAGCTGCAATACTATCTCGGGAAGGTAAAAATATGACCCGAAAAGAGCTCGACGAAGGTCTCCTAAGCTATCCAAATACCTGGCTCGATTTCCCATTTGGTGAAGGTACTAGCGTCTATAAGATTGGTCACAAAGAAAGCGGTGAAGGAAAGATGTTTGCTCTCGTTGATGATACCTCAAAGCCGCTACGTATCAGTCTGAAATGTGATCCGCAGCTGGCCGTCCTACTCCGAGAAAAGTACGAATCGGTTGTTGCGGGCTACCACTTGAACAAAAAACACTGGAGTACGATACTTTATACGGGGCAGATAGATGACGAAGAAATTAAAGATCTGATTCGTCTCAGCTACAATCTTGTTACCAGTGAGACTATGGACTCGGAGAGCTGAAGTCAGACAGCTGGTTATAAAAGCTTTCGAGATCTTTGGATGTAGTTTCGAGAAAGGCTCTTATAGACTTGCTATTAGTCTTCTTGTAGGCACTATTTATCAAGATATCGATGCGTGAGAGCTGGTCTTTCATTTCATCAGCGTATGTCTTGTCGAAGAGATCGGAGATGCGGGCGTTTTCGAGTGTTTCCTCCATTTTGGTAATAGATGCATCGGATGCTTCCTTGTTGAGTTTGATATTGCTACTCACTAAGACCTTTTGGAGATCGCGGTTAGTATTGGTGAAATAGAGAATGAGCGAGCTGTTGACCGAGCGGAGATTGGAGCTCTTGAGCTTTTTTTGCGCATCAGAGGCGATTTCCTGAAGTCCTGGCATTTTGACTGCAAGCGACTGGAGATCGGCAGTCTTTGGGACGCTACTTGATAGCATCAGGAACCCGAAGAGACCGATGATGAGTGCGGCTATACCTATTAAGATAAAGAGGAGGCGATTGTTGATGCCCGGTTTCTTTTCTGGTGCGGCAATCTGATTTAGGTAGTCGGTTGGATAAGGAATATCTGACTGAGGTTCGAGCGGGGTAGGGAGTTCCGGTTGCATATATATCCATTTAAGCATAACTATTGAGGAGGAGCTAGCCCCTCCGTTGCCACAAATCGTAACAGCTCGTAGCTGACACCTTACACCATGCTCTGTCGCTACACTAGTCTACTAGTGTTACAATAGGGGTATGCAAGACGCCAAGGAGGAGGTACGTAGCCGGCTCAACATTGAGGACGTCATATCAGAGTACGTCCCATTGAAGCGTGCCGGGCGCAATTTTAAAGGGCTTAGTCCTTTCTCAGGCGAAAAGACACCGAGCTTTATAGTGAGCCCGGATAAGCACATTTGGCATGACTTTTCATCTGGTAAGGGTGGTGATGTTTTTAGTTTCGTGATGGAAGTCGAGGGAATCGATTTTCGTGCGGCACTAGAGCAACTTGCCAGACGAGCGGGTATCGATCTAACGATGTACGACACTAAGCAGTCGGGTGAGATTGCCAAGAAAAAGAGACAACTTCTCGAGATTACTGAGTGGGCGACGAGGTATTATCAGCAATCACTCGTCAAAAATCAGCACGCCTTAGAGTATGTGTTTAAAAAGCGCAGACTCAGTAAGGATATTGTGACGCAGTTTCGCATTGGCTACGCGCCAGATGACGGTGAGGCATTAATCCGCTTTTTACTAAAAAAAAGTTACAATCAAAAAGAGCTTGATGAAGCAGGGCTGACTAACAGGTTTGGTGGTGACATTTTCCGTGGACGTGTAACAATTCCGCTGATGGACTCGAGTGGACAGATAATTGGTTTCACCGGGCGGATTCTTAGGGATGATCCGAAGGCACCGAAGTATCTCAATACGCCTCAAACACTACTTTATGATAAGTCACGTCACGTCTTCGGGCTCCCGCAGGCCAAGGAAAGTATTCGCAAGCTTGATAATAGCGTAGTCGTTGAGGGAAATATGGATGTCATCAGTAGCCATCAGGCAGGCGTGACCAATGTTGTGGCTACCGCCGGGACGGCAATGACCGAGTGGCATCTCAAGTCGTTGGTGCGCCTGAGTCAGAACGTTAAATTGGCGTTTGATGCCGACAAAGCAGGTCTGGCAGCGACCGAACGGGCGATTCCGATTGCGCAGGCTGTCGGTGTAGAGATTAGTATAGTGACGCTTCCTGGTGATGCCAAAGATCCCGATGAATTGATTCAGCAAGACGTGAAGTTATGGGAGCAAGCAATTGAGCATACCAAACCAGTTGTCGATTGGGTGATGACGCAGTACGCGACTCGTGAAGACATGACGAGTGCGGCAGGCAAGCGACGCTTCACGGCTGCGGCGTTAACGGTAGTACGTACACTTCAGGATGTCGTCGAGCGTGAACACTATATTAGGAAAATTGGCGAGATGACTGAGACATCAGCCGGAACGATTGCGCGTAAGCTCACCGATCAAGCATCGGAAGCCGAAATGCCACGGAAGCATGTGAAGTATACTATGTCTAACGCACAGCAGAAGCGTGACACGCACGAAGATGCAGCGCTCGCTATTTTTACCGCATATCCGGCGACGCGCTCGATATTGCAGGGCTTCGATACGACACTTTTTACCGATTCTGGGGCGCGACAATTGGCGACATTTTTACACCGAAGTACACAGCCGATAACTGACAGTATCCCGTTAGAGTTGAAAGATATCGAAACCTATGTCAAAATAGTAGCATTGAAGGCTGAGACGAGATACGCGGACTGGCAAGAACGAGACCTTGAGCTCGAAGCCGCCCGACTCCTCCGCTATGTTGAACTCGAACACAAGAAACAGGAACAAAAGCAATTAACTGATGAACTTCGAAGCGCAGAAGAGACCGGTGATGATATGAAAGCCGATGAACTACGCCAAAAGCTCCATCAACTCATAAAGGAGACCTCACGTGGTTAAAGACGATACACGAAGTGGCGCTGCGCTACCAGACGATGAATTGGAGACTATCGACATAATCGATGAACCAGATGTCATTGATTTGGACGATGATGATCTGGATACGGATGCCGACACGCTCAATAGTAACCAATATTTCGATGACGTATCAGACGACTCTGTACGTTTGTATCTTCGCGAGATTGGTAAAATCCCACTACTTACTGCCGAAGAGGAACTAGCGCTCGCGCAACGAGTGGTTGCTGGTGAGAAGAAAGCTAAAGACAAGATGGCAGAAGCTAACATGCGACTAGTAGTATCGATCGCCAAACGCTACTCGGGTCGTGGTCTCGATTTCCTAGACTTAATCCAGGAAGGCAATACTGGGCTCTTGCGCGCCGTCGAGAAATTTGATCCGGACAAGGGATTTAAATTCAGCACCTATGCCACTTGGTGGATTCGCCAAGCAATTACTCGTGCGATTGCTGACCAGGCTCGTGTGATTCGTATTCCGGTACATATGGTAGAAACTATCAATAAGCTGTTACGAACCCAGCGTCGCATGACTCAGGAACTCAACCGCGAACCAACCATTGAAGAGCTCGCCAAAGAACTTGAGATGGAGCCGGAAAAAGTTGAGTATGTTATTAAAATCAAGCAGGACATTCAATCACTTGATGCCGGTGTCGGTCGTGATGACGATGATCAAGATAGCGTACTTCAGGACTTTATCGAAGACGAAGATGGTGCTACACCTGAGGAGTCTGCGACTAATCAATTGCTTAAAGAGCAGGTGCAGGCAGTACTTTCGACACTTTCAGATCGTGAACAGAAAATTGTTCGTATGCGCTTCGGCCTCGACAATGGCAAAAGCCACACTCTTGAAGAAGTAGGACAAGAATTTGCGGTTACCCGTGAACGTATTCGTCAGATCGAAGCCAAAGCTCTTGCCAAGCTTCGTAAACATAAGGATGCGAAGAAGCTACACGAGTATTTGCAGTAAGCTACCTTATAAAACAAAAGTTCTCCACGTGGAGAACTTTTGTTTTGAGGAAAATCTTTTAGTCGTAGAAGCCGATTTCTCTGGCAATGGCGTCGACTTGCTCATAAAGACCTTCGACGTCGCCAGTGTTATTCATAATGTAGTAGTCAGCGATGGCGATAGGACCTCCTTTTTCTAGGTTTTCAATCTCTGCCCAGTCACGCTGGTCGACCTGTTCGTAGGTGAGAGGACGGATGGGGCGGTGTTCGAGACGATTCTTGCGGATGTGTTTTTGGGAAACGACCGCAATAACTGTTAGCTCGCCAGGAAACGCATGCTTCAGCGTTCGATACTCAGTCCAGGTATAAAGGCCATCGGCAACGATACGGTGTTGGCCAGCTTCGATGAGCTTGTGAATCTGCTCGACGATGCGTTTGACGACGAAGTCTTTACCTTCTTTTTCGCGCAGCTCCTCACGAATTGGCTGCTCATTTTCTTGAGTTAGTTCTAATCCACGTCGCTGTACTTCATCGAGAACGACGCCGCCGAAATAGACTTTCGGATAGCCTTTCTCAGTCAGATACTCGACAGCGGTACTTTTGCCAGTGCCTGACATACCGACGAAGGCGAGTAATTTAAGATTTTCACGGTGACTCATAACCGCCAGTATACCATGGGATTGGAAATCCTAGTGCTTGCTTTTTGCTACAGACGTCGGCATGATAGTTATACTATGGGAGTGAACAGTCAACGGATCTATTATCAGCCGTTAGAATATATTGAAGAACGTGTCGATGAATTAATTGAATCAGTGATGCGACCGCAGTACTTGCCGCAAAAAATACGATCGAATCTAAAGTCGGAAGATCGGACACTATTTATTGATATGCTGCTAGGGTGGAGTCTCGACCGGGCTGCCAATGATTACAATGAAAATTCTCGCAAGTATACCCGAGCGATGTCGCAGGTGGCACTAACATTAGAGTACCTCGGTGGTGCGACAAAAGATCAGTGTATAGAATTTGCGCACTCGCATGGCCTACGGTTGACGAATGAAATGCTTCCTGTCACTGCCGTGCATCATGGTGCCCATGCCGTTCGTGACTATTTCGCTAATAATGAGGCTTTTCCGGCTCGTACAGGGAGAGACCGGCATGAATTTTTCGATGCATCCACAGAGGGATTCGGCAATATCGGTGAGGTTGTCCGCCGTTTGTACGAGGAAGACCGTATCCAGAGCGGTGAGGCGCAAGCGATACTTTTGCTACTTGGTCAAGCAAAGTCGTCGGCACCCGTGCCTGTCCAGCAGCATGTCTTGCGGCATTATCGTCCATTTTTGCGAGGGCTACTGAGTCGTACGATTGTTCGTCAGCCACACGTCAGAGATGCGATTGCAGATCGAACCTTTGAAGAAGGTATCAAATATCTCAAGTATATTTTGGATTATGGTAAGACGGATAGCATTAGACAGCTCGCCACACAGAGCGAACTGTCTGATATCGAGGAGGCTCATTACCATATCACTAGTCATATTGGCTATGTGATTGACAAGATGTATCCGGCAAAGAACGGGGGGTAGGACATTGCTCTGCAAGGGTAATCACGGTACTATTGAACATAATGTAAAAGGTCTAGCTCGGAGAAGATATGACGGAAATTCAGAGCAACCATATGACGACGGAACATTTTGAGGAACATGAAACAGTCTCAGTGAACAGTGTTCGTCGTATCGGTGATCGTGCACTTTCTGCAAGTCGCGAACGCTCTTTTGAAGGTAAGGATTCAGTCGGGCTCTATTTCGACGAAATTGCTCGAACTCCACTACTGGATGCTGCCACAGAAGTGGAGTTGTCGAAGACAATCGAAGCTGGCTTGTGGGCTGAGCAGCTTTTAGTGGCTGATAGATTTGTCAATGACACTAGTAACGAGAGTGATGCACCAACACGTGCTGAGTTGGAGTGGCTGGCGGAAGAGGGACAGAAGGCAAAACGAGCCTTCATAACCGCTAATTTGCGCCTAGTTGTTTCTATTGCTCGTAAGTATGGACGAGAGCAGATGCCGATGCTTGATCTTATCCAAGAAGGAAACACGGGGCTCGTACGCGCTGTCGAGAAGTTTGACTACACAAAAGGCTACAAATTTTCGACATATGCAACGTGGTGGGTTCGTCAGGCAATTACCCGGGGCATTGCGACGCAAGCTCGCATCGTGCGGCTGCCGGTACATGTAGTCGAAGAGCTCAATCAAGTTGGTGCTGTCCGGAGAACATTGGAAAAAACATTGGGTCGCGAACCGGCGCCAGAGGAAATCGCAAAGGAGCTTGGTCTGGAAGTTAACCGTGTTCTAAATCTCATGAAATGGGGCCGTGAGCATGTCTCACTTGATAGGCCGCTGGATGAGGATGGTGATGCGTCGCTCGGTGATCTAGTAGCACAACAGACAATCGTTGCGCCCGAACATGAAGTGGTAGAGCGTGCGGATCGGGAACGATTGGAAGACTTACTGGAGCTTCTCACACCGCGATCGGCAGACATCATTGCCAGAAGGTACGGATTGCTTGATGGGCGGGTGTATAAATTCGGCGACATTGGCGCATTACATGGCATCTCCGCCGAACGCGTACGTCAGCTCGAACGTGAGGCTTTACAAGCCCTTCGTCGACTATCCAATAGGGTGGATCTTGAATAAGGTATACTGGTAGTATGACAAGACGCTTGGTAGTCATCGACGGGAAATCGGTCTTTTATCGCGGCTACTACGCAATGCCAAATCTCAGCACCAAAGATGGCACACCGACCGGCGGTGTGTTTGGATTTGCGTCTCTGGCGGTCGAACTTATCAAAAAACTTGAACCTGATTACGTAGCAGTTGCCTGGGATAAGCAAAAGACGAATATTCGTAGGCGTCGCGAAATCTATCCAGATTACAAGGCGGGTCGCAAGGCGGCACCAGCGGATTTCTATGAGCAGATTCCGATTCTGCAAGAACTACTTGAAGCATTTGGCTGGCCGCTGTATGAACTGGATGACTATGAGGCTGACGATATCTTGGGAGCGTTTGCCCGGCAGGCGTCAGAAAGAGGGATTGAAACTGACCTTATCACCAGTGATCTCGATGCTCTACAGCTGATTAATCCGATGACGAAAGTCTATGCCATGAAAAATGGTCTTAGCAATATTGAGGAATTTGATGTAGCGGCATTTGAAGTGAAATACGGTATCGAGGTGGAACAATTCCTCGACCTCAAATCATTAAAGGGGGATTCGAGCGACAACCTGCCTGGTGTGCCGGGGATCGGTGAAAAGACAGCAATTCAACTACTACGAGAGTTCGGTACCCTCGATAACATTTACGCACATCTCGATGACATCAAGCCCAGCACGGCTAAGAAACTCCAAGCGGGCAAAGAACTTGCCTACATGACAAAGGAAGTCGGCCGTATCTGGGTAGATGCACCT
>JBPPME010000080.1:0-4493 GCA_051305895.1 Saccharimonadales bacterium (SeqCode) | reverse complement strand
GGATTCAAGCTGTCCTCAAAATCGATAGTATAGCCATAGAAGACTCGATGATTAACAGGTGTAAGCTAAAAAGTGAGCCCAAAATCAGGTGGTAGTAGCTCTTGGTTCGAATCCAGTCCCGGGAGCCAAGGCATTATAGACAAAGTCAGAACTGTTAATTCGGTTCTGATTTTTTATATCCCAGACTAAAGTTGAAACTATTAAGTTTGCTATCATTAAGTAATGGACTTCTTACCCTATATTCTTATTGCAATCGTAGGGTTAATCTCTGGAGTTTTCTCTGGCATTACTGGCGGCGGAGGAGCCTTGATTATGATTCCTACCTTTGTCTTTGGAGGGTTACCTCCACAAGTGGCGGTTGCTACGGCTAAATTAGCGGGAATTGGAGGAGATTTTGGTGGTCTCGGTGCTTTTATAAAGTCTGGTCATATTCGCAAGGACATTATCAAAGTGATGATACCGATTGCTATTGTTATCGGTCTTGTTGTACCTCTCGTATTTGCTGCAGTCGCGAGTCAAGGTTTTCAAATCGCACTCGCAATCTTTATGATTCTGATGCTACCAACACTCTTTATAAAAAAGAAGACGCTGAAACGCCCAACACAAAAGCATAAACTGATTGGGTATTTCCTTTATACAGTGGTGCTGTTCTTGCAGGGAACCTTTAGCGGTGGCGTGGGAAGCCTTGCTGTATATGTCCTCACACTTCTGTTCGGCACATCAAAGATTGAGACGATGGCAACACGTCGTGCGATTGTCGCCGTTCTAAGCCCAATTACTGTCATTGCATTACTTATCGGTGGTTTTGTGAATGTTGGATTCGGACTTACTGGAATGGTCACGCAATATATTGGCACTCACATTGGCACGAAGATTGTATTGAAACGAGGGGAATTGTTCATAAGTATTGTAATGGCTATCGCCATTCTCATTTCTAGTATTATTCTCATTGTTAATGCCTTGTAGCAGCTAAATCTTGCTTAATTACAGTTATGACCTCCTCTATGACAGGGAGCCAGAGCAAGCAGAGAAAAGCATAGACTCAGTTCTATGACCGACAATAACTTCTCTCCTTGGTCAGTCAAGAAAGAGTTGTGCTGACAACAAGGTACAAATGTTGGAACCGCTAGAAATGGCGGTTCTTTCATTTCACCCCTGTAACATGGTTCGAACCCAGCTCCTCTCCTCCTGAGGGAGCAAGCAGTCGAAAACCCGACTCGTTCTCTAGACCTTATCGACTTTGCGATGTATTAGCACTCTTGCATTGAGAGTGCTAATTTACTATACTTAAAGTACGGAGGCACATCATGCAACCTGATGAAAACAGCAAGAAACCACTCGAACAATTCGGACAAGATTTCACATCGCTTGCGCGTGAAGGCAAATTAGATCCTGTCATTGGTCGCGACGAAGAAATTCGTCGCTGCATGCAAGTTTTGTCACGAAGAAGTAAGAATAATCCTGTGCTTATTGGCGAGCCGGGCGTAGGTAAAACCGCAATTGTTGAAGGTTTAGCTCAGCGAATAATCAAGGGCGATGTGCCGCAAAGTCTCAAAGATAAGCGACTAATAGGACTAGAGATCAGTAGCATATTGGCTGGTGCCGGCTATCGTGGCCAATTCGAGGAACGACTTCAGTCAGTACTAAAAGAAGTTGAGGAAGCTGCTGGTGAGATTATTCTATTTATAGATGAAATTCATACTATTGTTGGAGCCGGAAAAGCCGAAGGCGCCGTTGACGCAGCTAATATGCTCAAGCCGATGATGGCAAGGGGTAAATTACATCTTATTGGCGCCACTACGCTAAACGAATATAGACAGTACATTGAAAAAGACGCCGCACTCGAGCGTCGCTTGCAGCCAGTGTATGTTGGGGAGCCGGATTTTGAAGATACGGTAGCAATACTACGCGGACTTCAGGAAAAGTATGAAGTGCATCATGGAGTTATGATCCTTGATGATGCAATCGTAGCTGCTGCTCGACTCAGTGATCGTTATATTACCGAGCGATTTTTACCTGATAAGGCTGTCGATCTAATAGACGAAGCTACGTCCGCCTTGAAAATGCAGCTTGATTCTAAGCCAATAGAGCTCGATCGCTTGAATAGACGTATTATGCAACTGCAGATTGAGCAAACGGCGCTTAAAAAAGATAAGAGTGAGACTGCAAAAACCAGGAAAGCAGAAATAGAGAAGGAAATAGACTCCTTGTCCCAGAAAGCAAAGACGCTTGAATCTGCCTGGCAGAAAGAGAAGGAATTAATCGATAAACTGAACACCGAGGGCGAGAAGCTTGAAGTCGCAAAGACAAAATTAGAATTGGCAGAAAACGAAAGTGATCTTGGCACTGCAAGTCGAATTAAATATGGCGAGATCCCCGAAATTGAACAAAGCATTGCTGAGTATCGACGTCAGATTAACATGATACCGGCCGATAGAAGGCTTTTAAGAGATGAAGTGACTGCTGACGACATTGCGTCGGTAGTGTCGCGGTGGACGGGCATACCGGTAGATCGACTCAAAGAAAGTGAAACGAAGAAACTGAGCCATTTAGAAGACGACTTACATAAACGGATAATTGGTCAGAATCGAGCGGTTGAATCCGTAGCAAATGCAATTAGGCGTTCACGTGCCGGAATAGGTGACCAAAGACGGCCTATAGGTTCTTTCTTATTCCTTGGCCCGACTGGAGTAGGTAAAACAGAACTTGCGAAAAGTCTGGCAGCGTCTTTATTTGATGATGAGCGGGCTATTACGCGAGTCGACATGAGTGAATACATGGAAAAGCATGCGGTATCCCGATTGATAGGTTCTCCGCCGGGATACGTGGGGTACGAACAAGGTGGTCAGTTGACTGAAGCCGTTCGGCGCAGACCATATAGCATCGTTCTCTTTGATGAAATCGAAAAAGCACATCAAGATGTCTTCAATGTGCTATTACAGGTGTTGGATGACGGAAGGCTCACAGACGGTCAAGGGCGAACTGTAAACTTTTCCAATACGGTCATTATTATGACTAGTAATATTGGCTCGCAATACATCCAGAAGTGGGATGGCAAAGACTTCGATAGTCTAGAATCAACTTTACAAAAAGAGCTTACGACACATTTTCGTCCTGAATTTATCAACCGAATCGATGACATAGTTATCTTCGATCGAATTAAGGAAAGAGACATGCAGCATATTGTCGAAGTTCAACTGAAAAATATGCTCGCTGATATAGAAAAATCGAAAGGTATTAAGATTACTTTTACCTTGAAAGCGAAAGATGCGCTAGCAAAAGAGGGCTACGATGAGGCATTTGGCGCAAGACCGCTGAAACGAGTTATACAAAAACGCATTCTCAACAAACTCGCTCTACAAATCATTGATGGCGGTGTGTCAGAAAACTCGGAAGTTGCTGTTGATTATGATGGTGAAAATTTTGCAATAAAAATGAAATAACTTGATTAATAACAGATGTAAGCTAAAGTAAAGCGAACCTATAAATAAGGTGGTATCGACCTAGGTTGAGCCAAGCTGAACACACTACATAAACTGACCGATATCCCTATCGGTCTTTTTTTGTTGCCTTACCATAGCTAGACTTCTTCATAATCTTCGGCAATCATCCACTTACCCCGCAAGCGGAAGGCTGGGATCGTGCCGCGCACGGCTTTGTTGGCCGCGATGTTGCCTGCCACGTTATTGGTCTTTGCCCATTCGCTCACAGCTATAATCTTTGGTGAAGACAGCAGTGTAATACGGCGATAGAGTGATTCTATGAGTAAACTAGCGATAATGTTGGTGAAATCGTCAAACTTGCCGGTGGTCTTGTATGAGTCAAAGGCCGGGTAATAGCTGGTGTGTTTGCTCTTGTTGGGTATGATTACCGGCGGCAAGCCTAGTAAGCCTAGCTGCTGGTTTACAAGCACGCGACCAAGCCGGCCGTTACCATCATTGAAGGGGTGGATAGTTTCAAACTCGGCGTGGAACCATGAGATGTTTTCTATGAAGCTTTGTTCATCTTTTTCGTTGTAGTCATCTACTAACTGATTAACGAGCCGCTCCACAAAGTCAGGATTAGCACCCACATGCGCGCCAACACGTACCCATTCTTTGCCGCTACGGAAACGGCCAGCCCACTCGTCTTTGATGCCGGCGAGTAGCACCTTATGTAGGTCTAATATGAGCTTGCTTGAAAGTGGCTGGTTTGGATTATCGAGTAGCTGCTCAGTAATCTGTGCTAAGTTCTTGGCTTCATAAATCTCACGGATGTCATGGTCACGTTTGACGGCATCTCGCAGCAGGATGTCTTCGGTGTCTTGTAGGGTAAGCGTGGAGTTTTCAATGGCGTTTGAGTTATAAACCATTTCTGGTATTTCGCTCAGGGCAATCTCGCGCACAGCTTCCGGTTTTTCTTTTACCAGCTTCTTGTACTGCTCCGATAGGGCAGCAATCCGATCTTTGGTTATCTGGTTAATCATAAACATATTATAGCACAACTTTGCGTGA
>JBPPME010000078.1:0-11136 GCA_051305895.1 Saccharimonadales bacterium (SeqCode) | reverse complement strand
ACCATTAAAGTCATACCTCTATTATATACAGTAGGAGAGGATTTACGGTTCGAAAAAGCCCTCGAATTTCGAGGGCATTTTTGGCACCTGTTTGTTTGTGCTACTAGCGTATCATCAAACGCGCTTATGGTGCAAGTAATTTTGAACTATTTTTTCTTAGAAACAGTAAGGAAACCGTTGCGTGGATTTTCCTTTACAACGCGGTCTTCTGGAAGATCAGTTGGTTCACCCTTTGCATTCTTTTCAACCTTTGCAAAGAAGTAGATAGTCTGTGGCTTGCCACCACGAAGCGTAACTTCTGTCTTATGCAAGTAGTAGGTGATGCCCTTTGAGTTAGTGTGACTGTAAGCCATTTGGTTTATACCTCCTATTAGTTCTTACAAGAGTAAGCGTACCGCCATCGGTCTCCCCTGTCAACACTTTAGAGATTTTATACAGTGTCGTAATGGCGTCTGAGAAGTAGTTTGAGAATAGTCAAACTTAGTAGTCGAACCGTGATGACAAGGGTTATTAAAAGGCAAATTACCACTGACCAGCCGGCGTAATCCGGTGTCCAGAGCGGACTGATAAATTCATGCTTATAGAGGTCAGCTTGAGGCAGAGCAACTTGATCAGGCTGCTGAGCAGCCGGATATTTGTCGAGTTCGGCCGCGTAGCAGAGTACATAGCCCTGTGAATAGCCAGAATATTGCTGTTTACAGGTAGTGTCAGCTTTGGCATAGACATCTTCACCACTTGTATCACTAGCCTGCGCTGATTGAACGGCTTTTTGCAAGGCACGGTTGTATTCACCCTCCAAGGCTACAATGCCGGTAGTTGCATTCATGTGCGAGGCAGCATATCGCTGTAGTGCAAAGAGATTATTCTTAATCGCCTCAGTGTCACCGTGCTCATCGGCACTATGCACCGCTGTGCGGCGTTCGATCATCCCGACGTTATTGAGTCGCAGGAACGTCGCCGAAACAAGCATGGCGAGCAAAAGCAAAATGACCAACTGCCATGTCTTAATGCGCTGGAGATTCTTGATGTCTTTTTTTACTCGCTGTTTATCCGCCATCTAAGATATCAAACTCCACCTTTTATTCTGTTCAGTATACCATAAGGGTTATTTTTGGTAGAGACGAAACCCTGACTTCATAATAACTAACGTGATCGCAGCAACAATGACGAAGAACAGCCTAATACCCATTCCATCATCACTGAGTACTATCACTATAGCTGCAAGTAAGAGTGCAGCTAACATACTACCTATATTGACGGCTAACTCAATAAGAAATAGATAGGCAAGACGTTTTCCAGATGCATCTGCAGTATCGAAAATACCTCTTGTAAACGCCATGGAATACCCAGTTGTCGCAGCTTCATTCAGGATATTGGCGAATACCACACTGATAGGTGTAGTAATGAATGCCCGCAGAACATGCGTCATCGAGTTGGCAATTGTACTAATACGCAAAAGATCACGTCCACGGTGACGATCAATTAATCTTCCGAAGACATGGGATGCAAAAAGTGCGGCAATCAGTGATACCGAACTGAGAAGTCCAACTTTGGCATAAATCTCCCCTTGATCTCCGTTAAATATCACAATCGCCATGAATAACGTCCATGCTGTTCCTGTAGCAAAAGTATCAATACCAACCGCTGTCTCCGCCATGAGACTCTGCCAAGTAGTACGCCATGGAAATCCTTGAAAGGAAATCTTTTGGTGAGTTTTGGTTGGCTCCCCTGTTTTAAATAATGGTATGGCCGCAAACAAAAAGAGGACAGCGGCAAGTACCATCACTACCTGCGGTCCCACCAAAAATGCCAAAAAACCACCTATAACAGGGCTTGTGCCAGAAGCTACTTTTTCTAGGATGTTCATGTAAGCGATTTCCTTACCGGCGTGCTCCGTATTTTTTACCTTTGAAAAGTCTACTAAGTAACACAGATCATATAGACACGTAGATGACGCCTGAAATACACACCAGCCTGCCAACGCCCATATGCTATGTTCCGAAGGCACGAAGGGCAAAAATGCCATGCTAACAGCTGCTAGGATGTTACTTAGGAGTGTGCCGTGTTTCGGTCCGATACGCGCTATCACCAAAGCTGCTGGCCATGCAACTACTGCTTTATATCCAAAAAATGCGCCCCAGAACAGTGTGAGAAATGAAAGGCTAAACCCTTCCTGTAATAGATAAATAGATGTGAATACCGCCACCATCCTAAGAGCAAACATCCGCATTGTTCTTGATGCATATAGCTCAGCGACTTCCGAAAATGTCGCATAACGCCAGAAATGGCGCCTAAGAAATAGTCTATGGATTAGTCGTTGCATCATGTGAATATTTGTTATTGATCAATATTGTTTGTATTATAACCTGCTTATGGCTCATGGAACAGGAAAACCACTCATCAACCATTTCATGACAATAAAGCGCCTCACGATAGTAGTCACTAATAATCTGACAAGCTCTTAAATACTCGACTTGCCGATGCTATACTGCAGATATGAACATCTATTTCTCTGGGATTGGTGGCGTCGCAATAGGACCTCTAGCAGAGATTGCGCTCGATGCTGGATATTCCGTGCAGGGCTCAGATTTACAGAAAAGTCTTACGACCAAAGAACTAACAGACCGTGGCGTAGCTATTTCCTATAACCAAGACGGCAAATCGTTGAAAACCAGCCATGAAAATAACCCAATTGACTGGTTTGTCTATACTTCAGCGCTGCCAGGAAACCATCCAGAATTAACTCTCGCTCGTGCTCTCGGCATAAAAACAGCAAAACGCGATGAGCTACTTGCGCATATTATCAGCGAGAAAAATCTTAAGCTATTAGCTATCGCTGGCACACACGGCAAGACAACCACCACAGGCATGCTCGTCTGGACACTTCGAGAGCTCGGTATCCCGGTTAGTTATTCTGTCGGCACTACGCTCTCATGGGGATCGAGCGGTAAATTCAACCACGAGAGTCAGTATTTCGTCTATGAATGTGATGAATTCGACCGCAACTTCCTTCATTTCTCACCTTACATATCTGTTATCACATCCATCGACTATGATCACCCCGACACATATCCGACTGATACTGAATACAAATCAGCCTTTCGACAATTTATCCACCAGTCAGATACAGCTATCCTTTGGCAGAAAGATGCAGACTATATTGAGGTTTCCCACTCCAATGCATGGTCATTGCAGGAGGACGAAGTAGAGCCACTAGCCCTCGCTGGGCGGCACAACCGCCGCAATGGTACGCTCATTCTAAAAGTGCTCGAACGGCTTGGCATTGGTGAAAACCTCAATAATCCTCAGATACTCGAGACCTTTCCTGGTACCAATCGACGCTTCGAAAAGCTCGATGACAATCTCTATAGCGACTATGGTCATCACCCTGTTGAAATTGCCGCCACTCTACAAATGGCGCGCGAGTTGTCACGTGAGGTCGTCCTTGTCTATCAGCCACACCAAAACCTCCGACAACACGAAATCCGCAATCAATACACTAATCAGTTCGAGCAGGCTGAGGAAATCTACTGGCTACCAACATATCTGAGTCGTGAAAATCCAAGTCTACCTATCCTCACGCCAAAAGAGCTCACCATCAAGCTCACTAATAAAGCCGCGCTGCATCTTGCTACTCTCGATGATACACTCTGGAGCACCATTCAGAAGGCACGCGACGAGGGCAAGCTTGTCTTATGTATGGGTGCAGGTTCAATTGATAATTGGGTACGAAATCATTTGCAAAAAATATAAATTTTCATATAGTTAAAATATTTGATATGAGTAAGTGATCCAAGTTACATCAATAACTACAACTACAGGAAGGTTGCCATCCATTAATGGCTGCTCCGGCGTGCATGACTGATGGTTCTTTCCTCCGCGCCGAGATGTTTGGCGACCCCAGCCATCAAATACGATCAGCTACATACGAACTGTACGAAGCATCTCATGAATCGCAGACGATTGAAACTACATTCAATACTCGGGTTACTTCCGCATCAATCGGATAGCAGGAGCACCATAGCCCAATACGACTCATCGACAATCGAAATAGACACGCTAGTATTACTAACGGTCATGGCTGAAATAATGAGTCATTTATACTTGAACAGACACTAGCAGCTTAGCGGTTGTCACCACTGCCTTTGATAACACCTCGCTGCTGACGACTCATGAGCTTTTCGTTATTTAGCTGCGCTACTTCCTCAAGACTTGAACCGAGCAAGTGTGATACCGAATTAATGTACCACAATACGTCACCAAGCTCCTTGATAATCTCTTTCTTGTCTTCAGGTGATAATATACCTTGCTTGTCACGAAGTAGTTTCTTAAATTTTCCCAACACCTCACCACTTTCGTCTGAAAGTCCAAGCACCGACGCCATTAATTGCGCAGAGATATCCCCATAAGAGTGGTCGTGAGTTAGCGTCATAATCGCCTGATTTGAGTAGTCTTCTATTTTCATGTATTCAGTATAGCAGGAATTGCCCGAACGAAATTCGTCACTAACCCTTGATCGAGCCAGCGCCGCTCATAAGTCGTGAGGATTTTATAATCATCGTGCAAGTCGGACTCATGCAAATCGAAACTGAGTTCATCGATATGCCACTTGCTTTCTACAAGTTGTTCTAGGCTCCACTGGAAGAAATCTCGATTATCATGCTTGAGATAGAGCGCGCCCGACTTTTTTAGAAGGCGAGCATAGCGCTCGAGAAAATGAGCGTGCGTCATACGACGACGAGCACTACGCTCACGCGGAAACGGATCAGGGAACGTGATCCACAGTGACTCTATCGAATGTGCTGGAAAAAGTTCTTCAATCTGGTCAGCACGAGCACGAAGAAATTGAACGTTTTTCAGTCCGGCTTCCAGCACCTCGTAGGCACCTTTTTGCAGGCGATCCGCTTTAACATCTACCGCCACGAACGTTTTATTAGGATAACGGCGAGCCTGTTCTACGCTAAAGAGCGCCGTACCGGCACCGATCTCTACCACATCAACTGTCTGCTTGTGCCATTCTTCCAACTCAAAACAGAGCGGTGAGTTAGCAAACTTGGCGAACTTATATTTTTTACGCTTTCGACTAATGATGAAATCGTCAGGATTTATCATCGCAGCCCCTCTATATCACCACTGTCTGCAATACGAACAATTTTCGAAGGTGAATTGCCAGTCACGACTCCATTATCCATATAAAAATCAATCGCATCACCAAAATATGCCTGCGCCTCATTATTACTCATTGCCGGCTTGAGACCTTCTAGGTTAACGCTAAGAGCGATCAACTGGCCATTAGCGTCGATGAGTGATTTCAGAGCTACATTATCCGGCATTGATCCATTAACCTGTCGCAGCCAAAGTGGTGTCGTATAACTTGGTAATATGATCGTTGTCCGCGATGACCAGCCACCCGCGAGAAAATTCTCATACTCGACAGGCAGTCCGCCGTACGACTGCCCGATATAGCTAATGAGCCGATTGGCGACTTGAGAGCATCACGATATTTCAATGAATGGATATGCTCCACTTCTTGCTCATTATTAGCACAAGCTACCATTCCATATAGCGTGTCAGTTCGAAGAATTCCTATGCCGCCATCACGAAGAATATCAACGATTTCTCGGCTCACTAGACTTAAATCCTCTCTCATATCACGTGCTATACTACCACATATGGAGTTGCTGAATGATTTTGATACCAAAAGCTTCTATATCTGGATGCTTAATACTGGTTTTGATGCTCTTGCGGCAATCACTATCGGTACCATCGTCTACTACACCGGCAAGAAGTTACTTGCCCGTCTCATCAAACAATTAGT
This sequence comes from Saccharimonadales bacterium (SeqCode), assembly GCA_051305895.1. GTDB lineage: Bacteria > Patescibacteriota > Saccharimonadia > Saccharimonadales > Saccharimonadaceae > JBPPME01. Next base: position 5,318 of record JBPPME010000078.1, on the reverse strand, counting down.
GAGGGGTACTAGGCGCAATAGCTTACATAAAAAAGATATCGAAAAGCGTCAAAAAACCCTCGTCGCACTCTTTGCGACCATGTGGCGACTCATCGTTATCTTCTCAGTAGCTTACGCCCTACTCCGTATCATCTTCGGCGAAGCAGTCAGTAGCACCTTCGCACCGCTCTTTGCCAGTGCCGGCATCATTGGCATCGCACTCGGCATTGGTGCTCAGTCGCTTATTAAAGATTTTATTACTGGCATATTTATCATTAGTGAAAATCAATACCGCGTTGGCGACGTGGTCGATATTGATGGCTTCAGCGGCACCGTGGAGCGCATCGGTACACGCTCAACAGTACTGCGCGATGTTGATGGTAATGTTCACTACTTTCCGAATGGCATGGTGCAACACGTCGTAAATAAAACAATGGGCTATAGTATGTCCCGCTTTACTATTGCCGTTCATCCATCAACTGATGTCGATAGAGTCACAAAAACCATCGACAGAATTGGCGAACGCCTGTCAAATGAAAAAGAATGGGAAGATAAGATTATCGAAGCACCAAGTTTTGCCGCAATCGGTGAAATTAACGGTAACGCTGTTGAACTTATTATCAGTGGCAAGACACAACCGTCAGACCAGTGGGCAGTCACTGCAGAAATGCGCCGACGGCTTCTCGAACAATTCGAAAAAGATGGCACCAAGATGGCCATTCTTCCTGTCATGACTCAGACTACTCCAAAAAAATAATTACGGATTAGCCATCGTCTGCAAAACCGAATCTTGATCGATCTGCAGTGACTTCGGGCTGAGAGCATCACCGCCAAAGGCATCAAGCGACTGCGCTTCTTCGAGTTTTTCGCTATAGAGCTTTTTAAACTCCTCGTATGACTTATCGTTCAATGTGCCAGTAGAACTAAACCCTCGATAGCTACCATCATCATTAGCTGCTTGTTTACGGATCTCCTCGAGACCAGGCCGTGAGAGATCAAGCTGAGCCGTGCCACTACTTGAATATAGACTAAGTGCGACATACACCAACCCGAGTGATACGATGATTGACCCGATGACCATCGTGGCAAACCGGTGATTCTTTACCTGCTGTATAACGACACTACGGTGTTCTTCGCTCATTCTGATTTCTCCTTTTTTGCCTGCTCTGACCGAAAGACATCGAACTCTTCCTGATAGCGATCAGCAAGCTGAACCAACTTGCTACTGCTCATGTACAATAACGTGCGTTTCTCGCGAGCATCAGCCACTGCATCGTAGAATTGTGTCGGATTTTTAGTACAATCGACTCCCATTGCCTTCGATAGCGCTCCTTCATAGTCCTTATACGCGTCATAGAACTCCTCATACGTCGTATTGAACAGCGCCGTGATAGCTACCAGGCCACTGCCATCGAGCTGGTTGGAGGCAACACGCTGGTTAAGCGGTACCATCAGTTTGTCCGAAATGGTTTTATACAACTGTCCACGATTGTGTCGCAGTACAGCATCACTCTGATAAATACGATGAAGTGTCGCCTGAAGCTCGGTACACTGCGTACGGATGGCACGTACCTGATTATCAGTAATAATATCGAGCCTATCTTCACCATGCGATGTTTGAGTCGTGGTAAAAGATATGGCGATTGTCAGTGCCAAACAGGCGGTAATAATTCGTGTAATGCGTTGCATATGTAGTATTATCCCAGCTTGCCCATTAATTGGTCAAATGAAAGATCGCGCCAGTCTGCGAGACAAGCCCGTCTTTTTGCAATCCTGCAAGCGCTTTATCGAAACGTTCATCGACTACGAGCCGTTGCTTTAACTTATTAAGTGTCATGTCACCGCTACTAAGTACGGCAATGACTTGCCCGCGCACCTCACGTACACTCCCCTTCAATGCCGATTGTTTTTTGTAATGTTTGCTCCGTAAAATGTTACGCACACCACTACGTTTCAGGTCGCTACCGTAATCCATTAGTGCCTGATAGAATTCGCGCGGATGCTCGTGGTCGAGTGTCGTTTCTAACTTTCCGATAATCGTTTTATCATCAATATCAAAATCGTCAGCGAAGAAATGACGGATGTATACCGTACGGATATTCGTTTCTATAAAAATAACTGGACGATTAAAACTATATGCGAGGATTGCGCCAGCAGTGTTTTTACCTACACCTGGTAGCTGCATGAGTTCGTCAAGCGTATCTGGGAAGCTACCGCGTTCCAGGATTTTCTTCGCTGCTTCGTGGAGAAATTTTGCCCGGCGGTTGTAACCAAGTCCTTGCCAAATCTTTAGTACCTCTGATAGACTTGCTCTAGCGAGCGTTTTTTCATCAGGAAACACGGTAATAAATGCCTGAAATTTTGGTATGACGCGCTCAACTTGCGTCTGTTGGAGCATCAACTCACTAACCAAGACATAATATGCCCTGGTATTCTTGCGCCACGGCATCTCGCGGTACAACTCGTGACCTTTTTGCCACAGCAGTTCGATAAATTCCTCATTTTTCACACTCATTCGTATAAGAGTATACTAGATATATGACGACCTATACGCTTGCTGGCGGGTGCTTCTGGTGTATCGACGCCGTATTTCGACGCCTCAAAGGGGTCGAAAGTTCCCTGTGTGGCTATGCAGGTGGTAATGAAAAAGACGCGCAGTACTACACTGTCTCAACTGGCAAAACTGCCCACGCCGAAAGTGTACAAGTCACCTTTAATGAAACTATCATTCCAAAAGAAACCATCCTCGATATCTTCTTCTTTATCCATAATCCCACGACTAAAAATCGTCAAGGTAACGACATCGGACCACAGTATCGTAGTGTGGTGTTTTACGAGGGTGAAAGACAGAAGGCTGATTTCCGCGCAGCAATACAGCGCGCCTCGCCCTACTGGGATGAACCGATTGTAACCGAACTCGTGCCCCTCGAGGCATTTTACGAAGCTGAACCCGAGCATAAAGACTACTTCACAAAGAACCCAATGAACGGTTACTGTTCTATCGTGATCACTCCGAAAATTGTCAAAGCCAGAAAAGCATACAAAACATGGTTTAAGGAGGAAGGATGAAACTTACAAAATATACCCATGCTTGCTTCATGCTTGAGCATGATGGTACTAGCGTCGTCATTGACCCTGGTCAATGGTCAGATGACTTCACAACACCCAATACCGTCATAGCCGTGATTGTAACACACGAACACTTCGATCATTGTGATGTAAAGAAAATACAGAAGATTATCCAAAAGAATCCGGAGGCGATTATATATGCCCATACTGACGTGACTCGACAGTTATTAGATCTTCCCACTAAGAGCGTCGCGGTCGGTGAAGTAATTAGCGTCGGTCCATTTACCTTCGAATTTTTCGGTGGCAAGCATGCCATAATTCATCCTGATTTTGAGCATCCCGCAAATCTCGGCGTCCTCATCAATAACACGGTATACTATCCGGGAGACTCGTTCGCCGAACCGGGTACGACTGTCAAGGTACTCGCTTTACCGGTGAGCGCGCCTTGGCTCAAGATAAGTGAAGTGATTGATTTCCTTGTATCCATAAAACCTGAGCTTGCCTTTCCGACACATGACGCCATCGCTTCCGATTTCGGCAAAGAAGTAGCTGATAATACTCTGGCTCGCGTTGCTCAGCTACATGACATCGCTTACCAGCGCATCGACGGATCCACTGAAGTCTGATGGAAGACGCTAAAAAACATCTAACGAGAAAAGATCCTACACTAGCGAATCTGGTCGTCGACTTTCCATCGCCGGAATTCATTCCACACACGAACTATTATCATGAACTTGTGGACAGTATCATTTCGCAACAACTCAGTGTCAAGGCTGCGCGAACGATTTTTGGCCGTTTTAAGAATCTGTTCGGTGGTGATTTTCCGTCACCAGAGCAAATTTTAAAAAAGGATATCGAAGAACTGCGTAGTGTCGGCCTGAGTCGCCAGAAGGCTGGTTACATCCAGGACTTGGCGCACAAAGTTATTGATGGCGTCGTGGTGTTTGATACGCTTGATTCCCTGTCGAATGACGAGATTATCGAAGAACTGACCAAGGTAAAAGGTATTGGCGTCTGGACGGTACATATGTTTCTTATGTCTTGCATGGGTCGACTCGATATTTTGCCGACGAGCGACCTGGGTATTCGAAATGGTATCAAAAAACTCTACAACTTTGACCACCTACCTGAAACCCATGAAATTGAATTGCTCGCCGAAACGCGTGGCTGGCACCCGTATGAATCAGTTGCCAGTTGGTATATATGGCAGTCGCTCGACAACACACCGGACCAATAATTTGCTAAAATAAAAGTATGGTTTCATACATCATCGCACTACGTACAGTCGTCGCTACCTATGCAAAGCGGATCATCCAAATCAGTGGCTGGATCGGACTCGGTGTATTCATCTTACTACTGGCCACTATCTGGTTATTAGCACACTATCTGAGTAGCTACTGGTGGCTCACTCTCATATTTATCCTCCCCCTTGGGCTCATCGGGTTAGTCATATTCTTCGTCAGTCACTTGATAGCCAACACCATACAAGGACGACAATTGAGCCGCCCTCAGCGCAAACTGATTGGCAATTACCTAGATAAAGTTCAGGCAATCGTCGAAGCTACCCAGCTGTCTATGGGCTTCCTCTTATTTGTTATCGCAAAAGATCTGCTTCTTCATCGTAATCTACAGACACTCGAAGGATTCATCGGTGATTCTACATCACTCAAGCGTGACCTCGACATACTGGCTGCGGAACTATAACTTTTCTTGTACGCGTAGTGACAACTCATGAAGCTGCACTTGGTCGACGATACTTGGTGAGCTCATCATGACATCAACGCCAGAGCCATTCTTCGGAAAGGCCACAACATTGCGAATGTTATCTTCACCAATAAGCACCATGAAGATACGATCCAACCCGAAGGCGCAACCGGCGTGTGGCGGTGCACCAAATTTGAAAGCACTCAGCATTGCACCGAATTTTTCTTCAACATAGTTTTCATCATATCCAAGAGCACCGAAGGCTTTATACATCACCTCAGGACTATGGTTACGTACCGCGCCAGAACAAATCTCATAACCATTCATAACCATGTCATACTGATCAGCCACGATTTCGAGACGCTTTTCGTCAGTGTCGGCCGCTTCCAACACTTCAACACCACCTTTTGGCATACTAAAAGGATTGTGCCCAAAATCAAGTTTCTTGGCACGTTCATCCCACTCGTAAAATGGAAAGTCAACGATCCAAGCGAGAGCGACTTTATTTGGATCTTTGAGACCGAAATGATCAGCAAACTCGCTCCTCAAACGACCAAGAACCTTAT
>JBPPME010000071.1:0-9625 GCA_051305895.1 Saccharimonadales bacterium (SeqCode) | reverse complement strand
ATCGGACGCATGCTGGGAGGTTGGTTGAAATCTATTTCGAGCAGTCCCTGAACGACGGCGAACCGTAGTTCGAGTTGATGTTGTCAGACCAGTTGGCGTTGAAGTTCACCTGACGGTTGTCATCCCAGCGGTTCAGGTACAACGAGTTCGACCAGTCGGAAAAGCGCAATCTGCCCTCTATGATCACCGAATCCAGACGCATCCAAATTCTGTAGTTTATACGAGATATCCTATCTCCAGCAGATCGCACGGAGTGCTCGCTATTTTGCCTGCACACGCATCCCATTCTTGAACAGAAGTACTTCAGTCAGTTTCAAAACACGGGATACACGATGGAAATCCGTGAACGTCCATGCAGGAGCGTATCCACATCTATTTTAGCAAAAATAAAAACGCCTCTGCTAAAGCAGAGGAACGGTTAAGAGACAGATCAAAAAGTGAGTGCGAGGTATCCGGAGGAGGTAAAAGATTTCAAGGATCAAGATCCAAGTAACCAATACCCCTCCGGATACCAAGGAACCAAGGTTCCAGATCAGCACTCCCTGAACGACGGCGAACCGAAGCTCGAGTCGACGTCGACAGACCAGTAGGCGCGGAAGCTCACCTGACGGTCGTCATCCCAGCGGCGCAGGAACAACGAGCTCGACCAGTCGGAGTTCCACTTGAACTGCAAGCCAGCGAGCCACGGGTAGAGACTCTGCGTGCCATCCCAGCTAGTTGCCCAGGTCGGGAACAGTAGGTTGGCCATCAGGACTTCGACACCAGCCAGCTGGACGTTGTCCTGCTTAGCCAACTCGAGCGCCTGCTCCGGGTATTTGCCCTGGTAGGCGTTCGGGTTGAACACCGCCCAGCGGATGCCGGGGGTGTAGGTGTAGCCGGGTGCCTGACGGATCAGCTTGTCCTGCGCCTTGAGCTCGTCCCAGCGCCACTTAGTGTAGCCGGTCGGGGCCTGCGAGCAGTTCCACAGCTCGTCAATGGTGCGGTACAGTCCACGCTTCCTACCCCGATCGGGGAGGTAGACGCAGAGCAAGAGCACCTCGCCATCACGCAGGTTGACGTTCGTCGGCACGGACGGAAAGTCCGAGTCCTCGAAACCCCAGTTGCGCTGGTCATTGAGCTGGTGGACTCGCTCGAGCTGCTGCCTGGGCGAGACGTACCACGCGGGCTGGTATTCCTGGTGGGAGGTTGCGAGCAGAACACTGCGGAGCGACTCACTGGGAGCGAACTTGCCCTCGATGATGTTTTGGAGCGCCTTGCGTACGTCGCTATAGTCGCGAGTGCCGTTGCTTGTCACCCGGTAGACTTCGGCGAGCTGATCACTCAACTGGCCCTTGAGGGTATTGTCCAACTTGGTAGCCATGATGAGGCTCTCTTCTGCCGCTGTTTGTCCATACTCTGCACGATGCAGGTGTGGTCTCACGTATTGTGAGGACGGCACACTGAATACAACAGGTCGTTCTATCCAAAATGCTATCCTCACTAGGGAGTGCTAAACTGTTAAGGTTCGGCATTTATTATACCACAGTTCGTATATTTTGCAATCATGGCCCCGCCTGAAGTGGCTTATAGTCCTACCATCACCCCGTCCTCCTCAAACTCATCCCAGTGCTGCACCCACACTTTCTTCTTACTCGTAGTCAGTCGTTCTCGTGTTGTCGTCGACATCTCAAAATCCATATATTTGCCACTAACAAGGCGGTGAACCCGCTTCTCAGTGCTCTTGTTGTCGCAGACGAGCAGCAGTGTTGGATAATTATCCTCGAAACCCCAGTCCTCTTCGTTGTTTTCGTCAAACCATTCCTGATGGGCATTGATTCGTTTCTTAATCATCCAGGTAAAGGTACCAGCCTCAATCATTTCGAGCTGGTAGTGTATGGGCTGCTCATCTTCGTCTTTACGATTTGTTCGCATGTAAAGATCGGGCAGTGGTCGCATAAACTCCTCAAACTGGTCTATCTCCGACTTTGAGAAGATATCATACTGGCTGTCATATTGTTTGTAGAGCTGCAAACATAGTTTGGCCACGTCCAAACTATGGTCTACCAGCTGTAAGCTGGCAGATCTATTTTTGTATTGATTCCGAATGACTGCGTCATTGAAGTAGCCTGGTTTGTGATCACGGACAATGCGAAGCCCCTTGCCAGTTAATGAATAGACTGCCGGTCGCCCAAGCAGCTTCCAACTTTTCTCGTAACGTTTTTGTAGATACCCTAACTCTTCGAGGATAACCAATCTCTCATAAATAGTTGCCTTACTTTTCTTACGCCACTTACTTAGTAACTCAACTGTCACAAATCTAAACTTAGCTACTAATCCTAATAACTTAATCTGCTCTACACTTAACTTACTTCTATGTTTAGCATCCACAACATACTCTACTATCTCCACACCCGCTTCGTCACTCACTTTTATCCCTATATATTTATATATAAAGAAGAAGAGAAAAAAGAAAGTAGTAACAGTGGTGAAACAGATAGAGTAACCCGATTACCGGTAAATGGGATTATATTTATCCCTTAAGGCGCTAGATTGTGGCTTGCGGTATACTAGGAACATGTCAAAGAAGCCCCTCACCGACGAAGAGCGACAAGCCTATATAGACAACCTGCCAGCCGACCAAAAGAATGAAAATGCTGAGCAGATATTTAAGGACGCTATTGCACGCGCTGCGCAGCCGAAGCAATCAGCTCAGGAAAAATCGACGGAAGCTGGCGACGGTTATACCGATACACAAACTCATTCAGATAAAGCTGAAGATACTTCGCGCTAACACAGTGATAGGTGCCATCAACTGAGCGTTTGAGTTGTGACCAAAAGCCCTCAATCGTATTCGTGTGGACGATGCCACGACCGTATTCACCAACGCTGTGGTTCACGCTATCGTGGTAATAGCCAATACGATGCAGGGTTCGGTAAACCTGCGCTTGATCGCTATACACAACCGTGCCAGACGTAATGCCGTCACGTAGACGAGGCAACAATACACGAGCGCCAGCGCTTTTAACATGCTCAGCCTTGACGCGACCACCCCGTTCAACCATGCCGAAAACAGTTTCTTTGTTGGCGAAGCCCGAACCAGAACCCTTATTACGACCACCAACATAGGTTTCATCGGTCTCAACCACGCCAGATAGCGGGTTGCCACCATCTTGTGCCATAAGTGCACGAACTTGCTTAGCAATACGCCATGCGGTTTTGTAGGTGACGCCTAAGTGCCGCTCTACTTCCTTAGCTGATACGCCATTCTTGGATACTGAGAACAGGTAAATAACGTAAAACCAGTCTCGAAGTGACGTAGAAGACTTGTGAAAGATGGTGCCAGCAAGTGGGTGAACCTGATTACCGCAATCCTTACACTCATAGCATTTACGACCGCGGACACGATAGTAGCTTGGCTCAACGACGCCACACTTGGGGCAGGCCGGCATGTCACTGTAGGCTTGAGCAAACATAAAGTTTAGGCACGAGTCATCGTCAGGGAATAATTCATTAAAACGTTTGACGGTTACCTTTTCCATACCTTAAGTGTATTACAGAGGTTACATGTTGTCAAGGGATAATCGGCCTATGCGGTATATACCATAAAATAGCAATGATTCCTTACTACTTTTGCACCTCAAGGCCGCTTATGCTATAAATAAGCATGAGGGTATTTAAAAAATAAACATATAGCATGGACACACTCAGCTCTCTTATCATCATCGCCGTTGCTGGCCTTATACACGCTAGCTTTCAACTCAGCGTGAGTATGTTGACGCTCCTAAGTAGTCATACCATAGGTCGTAAACACTCCCAGATGCGACTTGTCTTGCTAAGTAATTCTTTTACACTCGGTGTCGGCGTTATGACACTACTATTGCTCAGCACAACCACACTCTTTGCACAGCCCCTTCTTGCTAGCGTTCCGACTGAACTTATCTGGATCATCTGTGTCGGTATGGTAGCAGGCCTCGGCGTGGCTGTCTGGCTTTTCTACTACCGTCGTGAAGTTGGTACTAAACTCTGGATCCCCCGTTCCGTCGCCAAATATTTTGAGGAGCGCACCAAGGCTACTAAGCATAGCGCTGAAGCATTTAGCCTCGGATTGAGCAGTGTTCTTGGTGAATTACTCTTCATCTTCGTACCCGTCACCGTAACAGCACTTGTTCTACTACAGATCCCCCTAGTGTGGCAGCTCATCGGCATCGGTGTCTATACTCTGACATCGCTCTCCACACTCCTAGCAATTAATCTCCTTATCGGTAGCGGTATGAGCATTAGCCGCATCCAACGCTGGCGCGAACAGAATAAGGGTTTCCTGCAATTTGCCGCGGGTTCTGGCCTACTGGCACTAGGATTTTACGTCTACGTCGAACAAGTCATTTCACCGGCAATTGTTGCAGCCGGAGGAGGCTTATAATGGCTCGTGTCATCAAGCACAGTACTGGTAGCAGTGAGCAATTCGACAAGGTGAAGTTGCATACCAGTATCGAAGCTGCTTGCCTGAGTGTCCGCAGTCCAGAAGGGGAAGCAGCACTCGTGGCTCGTCGCGTCGCCAATACCGTATATGCCTGGGCAGACAGTAAACCCGCCGTAACATCAGCAGATATCCGCCGCGTAGCCGCCAGCCTGCTTAATACTTTTCATCCTGAAGCCGCCTATCTTTATCAAAATCACCGACTAGTTATGTAAAGGAGTATCCAGCATATGGCGCGAAAACCAACATTTGATTACGACCTTATTGTCATCGGCAGCGGCGCCGGCGGTAGCCCAGCGGCCTCCATCGCTGCACGTGCGGGTCAAAAAGTTGCCGTCATTGAAGCTGATACCTTCGGTGGTGAATCACCAAACTGGGGTGACATTCCTGTCAAGGCACTGCTTCATGCAGCCCAGCTCTTTGACGAGGCAAAACACGGTGCACGATTCGGTATTCGTTCTGCTACACTTGGCTACAACTATCTATCACTTAAGGCATGGAAGAATTTAGCCGTCAAACGTACCGGTGCTTCCGGCGATCGTAAATATTATGAAAGACAGGGAATTGATACATTCCATTCTGTCGCCCATTTTATCAGTCCTCACGAGATCAGTGTCAATCGCCGGCACCTCTCAGCCAGTCAATTTCTCGTGACAACTGGATCACACTGGGAAGAGATTGATGTCGTTGGTCTCAAGAATATTGGATATCATACACCGCGCACCATTCTTGATGTCTCACGACCGCCGAAAAGCTTATTAGTAATCGGCGGTGACAGTACTGGTGTTGAACTCGCGCAACTCTTCGCAACCTTCGGCACCAAAATCTATATTGCCGAAAAAGCTAGCCGCTTGCTACCTGGTGAAGATGCCGAGGCTGGGGAAATAATTGCCCGCATCCTGGCCGAGCAAAAAGGTGTTGCCATCCTGACCCATACTCGCATTATGACCGTCGAAAAAGACGGCATCATGAAAAAAGTCACCTATCTTCGTGGTGGCGTGAAAAAATCATTCAAGGTGGATGACATCCTGCTCGCTACCGGCCGTACACCGACTGTTGATCTTGGTCTCGAAAACGCAACAATCGCCTATACCCCAAAAGGTATCGAGGTAAATCAATACTTGCAAACGTCGGCCAAGCACATCTACGCTGCTGGTGATGTCCTGGGAAGCAAAAAGTATCTCCACACCGCCCTACTCGAAAGTCGTATTGCTGCCCACAACCTTCTTCACGCCAAGCAACTTATTACGCCTGATTACATTGCAATGCCAAATGTTACGTTTACGCATCCTGGTGTTGCTTCAGTCGGCCTGACCGAAGATGATGCTCTCAAACGTGATCTCGCAGTCAAAAAGGCCATTGCGCCACTCAATATGACCGCACGCAGCAATACCAGCGACTTCCGCGATGGATTTGTGAAGCTGATCACCGACAAGAAAGGTATCCTACTCGGCGCTACCGTCGTCGCTCCGCATGCTGGTGAAATCATCCACGAACTAGCACTTGCAGTGAAATACGAGCTCACTGCTGCCGAACTCGCCAACACGCCACATGCGTTCCTGAGCTGGAGCGAAGCTGTACGTATCGCTGCGGCACGCCTTGGCTAAAAAATCCTAGAAAAAAATTCCTATTTATATCTTGTTTGCCTTGACGAGCTCGCTTCTTTGGAGTACTGAAGGTGCTTCCGCACTACCATTTATTGCCTGGAAAGCGATTGCTTCCATGATCTTCCGTTTTGCCTCTTCGGCAATACGGGCATGCTCTGGAGATAGTTCAACTGTCATAAGGTAGTCTTTCCTTTTTATTCCTATTCAATTTTCGTTATACCACCATTGTCACTCACCCGCAAGTCCTAAAAAATCCGACCATCTTTCAATGATTGGATTCTATTGGCTGCCCAAATAAAATATACACATAGTCTACGCCAAACTAAACAAAAACCTCTGAATCAACAGAGGTGAAAGTTCTTATGGTTGCGGGGGCAGGATTTGAACCTGCGACCTTGTGGTTATGAGCCACACGAGCTGACCAGACTGCTCCACCCCGCGGCACTTGTGTCATAATATCAGATATGGACTACTTTTTCAAGTCTGTGCCACCGCCACCAAAGAGAAAATTTAGCCACTGTTGAAAGTTCATTGGCTTTTCGATTACTATCTTGTTACTACTTGAAACCGGAGTATCGATCGAACTAGCACTAGTGGAATTCGGTGGCAAAATCAACACTTTTTCGCCTGGATAAGCTAGTCCGAGACGCTTACGTACCTCAAGCTCTTTGTATTCGTCCGTCTGGTAGTAACGATTCTCCAGCTGCAATGTCTGTGCCTGGAGCTCAGCAAGTTGTAGTTCTTTCTTTTTGGCTTCAAGTTTTCGCTCCAAAGTATAGTTGCGCTCCATAACTGTAATCGAGCCCCATGCCCAACTGATGGCAATAAAGCAAGCAATCACAATAACGGCATTGTTCAGCGTCAGGTATTTATGGCGGAGCTGGTAGTAAAGACGACGAATGTTTATTTTTTGCATAGTTTCATCGCTATTATAACACTTCTCATGATATAATTTCACGAGGTACGGGGGCGTAGCTCAGTGGTTAGAGCAGCGGGCTCATAACCTGTTGGTCGCTGGTTCAAGTCCAGCCGCCCCCACCAGGAAATAATTATTTATTCTGCTTGCGCAATTGGTTGCGAGCTTTTTTGTTCTCAGAGCCACCATACTGCTTCATAAGCTGGTAACGCATTTGGGTCATGTCGTCACTGATATCATGCTCATCAAACCCAATAGACCTTAACTCATCTGCTTTATAGAGTTTTGGGAACTCTTGATTCACTAGCCGCCGGTGATTCTTGCGAGCACCCGTCTCAACCTGGTCGGATTTTTGCTGGTAGCGTTCCTGAAAGTCCCGTGACCGGTAGCCGCCTTTTTCGCCACCTCGATACATAGATAGATGAGCTGCAATTTCAGCAAGTTTCAACTGGGTTTCCCTATGCTCTTCGAGTGTTTCGTATACCCCAGCATTCTTCAGGGCAACTTCCATAAGTAGCTGTTCGCGACGCTTTCGCTCCGCCGTTTCGAAGACTGCGAGGTTGCGCTCTTGCCGAGCATACTCCTCAAGGTTGTATTTACCTTGGATGATTGAACTGTTCTGCACTACGACACTATCGAACTCTGTTTCAATATTGGCAAACGGTAAAATTTCGCCGCTGTCGTCAACGTAATCGGTGCTAGAAAGAAGTTCAATCTTACTCATTCTTTTATTATAACACGAGCATTATAATAAGTCAATCTACTCCCAGCGAAAGACTTTAAATGCGATGATGTAAATAATTACCATCCAAATACCGATGAGCCCGATTTGTGGCAAGATGTCGATAAGATGCTTGCCCTCATTTGCAATCAGACGGATACCGTCGATGACTGGCGTGAGTGGCAATGCCACAGAAAGGTTCTGTAGCCACTCTGGCATGAGATAGCGCGGGAAAAAAGTACCCGAAAGAAACATCATTGGGAAGACCACAATGTTACTCAACGGCGCCGCTTGACGCTCGTTCTTCGCCCAACCGCCCAGCGCTAGACCGATACCCAGAATCATCACGATACTGACTATGATAAATAGCGCGAGCTCTAGATAATTCCCAGCCACTTGCAGATGGAATACTAAAATTGCCACGATAAACATCACTACCAGCGCAATAAGCCCCGTCACCGCCTGTCCCATCATGATTGACAGGAAGTATTGCCAAACCTTAAGCGGAGTTGTACTGAGACGACGCAAAATACCCATCTTTTTGAGCTCTGGGAAGACGTTGATCGGCCCGAAGATACCCATACCAATAATGGCAAAACCGAGAAGCCCGGCAAAGGTGTAATCAAATGCCGACAAGCTCTTCTCATTGAGCTGTGTTCCCTTCACAGAGAACGGCGTTTCATTCTGTACAAACTTGGTATTGATAACTTTGAACTGTGCATCAAGAATCGACGACAATGCCTGTGCTGATGACTGATTGTTTTGAGTGTAGATGATCTCCGCCTGCCCACTCGGATAGGTATTGTCTTGCTGCATACTACCAAAATCTTCCGGCAGTACGATGGTAGCATCGAGCTCGGAGCGAGCCATCTTTTCCTTAGCGGCGTCGAGCGTTGTCACCTGCTCGTCGACCTTGAGGATATCCCCTTCTTTACTACTCTTCACGAAATCTTTCGCAAACGTAGTCTCTGAGTGATTAATCAGCGCTACACGAAATGACACTTCATCACCGCCACTATTAAGCGAACCAAAAACGAAAAGGAAAATTAGCGGGAAAATGATCGAGAAGAAGATAGCTAATTTATCACGGAAGAAACGGCGCGTATTAATAAGGAAGAATATCCAAACGGTATAAAATGATCGTTCCATCACTGACCCTCCCTCAGACCCTTACCGGTAAGATCGATAAAGACGTCCTCTAGATTCGCCTGCTCGACATGCTGCTTTTTCGTGAAGCCGCGTTTTAGAAGCGCCCTGATTAGATTTTTTGGCGTGTCTATGGCAATAATCTTGCCGTCATCCATCACCGCGATACGATCGCAGAGAATCTCTGCCTCATCCATGTAGTGCGTTGTCATAATGACGCTAATCCCACGATTACGTACTTTTTCAATAAGCTCCCATAGATGTCGGCGTGCTTGGGGGTCAAGACCAGTGGTCGGCTCGTCTAGAAAAAATACTTTCGGACCATGCACGAGTGCCGTAGTAATACTTAGTCGCTGCTTTTGCCCACCCGAAAGGTCTTCGACGTAGCTATTTGCCTTCTCCTCCAGATCAACATCACGCAAAAACGCCATCGGATCAACCTTTTCGCCATAGGCAGCGGCAAACATCTCGATTACTTCCTTGAGCTTAGTTTTATCCTGAAAAGCTGGTGCCTGTGGTTGTACGCCGATGAGATATTTGATATCCTGCGGGTTCTTTGATACGTCAACGCCATCGATCTTCACACTACCGCTATCAATCGAACGAAGTGTTTCCATCATCTCGAGCGTAGTTGTCTTGCCGGCACCATTCGGTCCCAAGATTCCGAAAATCTCACCTTTTTTAACATTAAAGCTTATGCCTGCGACCGCCTGCTTATCCCCGTAACGTTTCTTTAGATTCTTTACCTGTACCATTAAAGTCATACCTCTATTATATAC
>JBPPME010000068.1:0-5978 GCA_051305895.1 Saccharimonadales bacterium (SeqCode) | reverse complement strand
GAGTTTGGGCATTAATTGGCCACTGCATGGCAACTGCTGGACTCTGCGGTACTTGTGTCTGCTTTGGTTGTTCCGGTGTGATAGCGGCTGAAATTTCCGCCTCTACGTCTGCCCTGTCGCGACTATAATGCAGACGGGTATGTTCAATAATGCGACCGGTGTTGTCTATCTGTGGTGGTGGTAGATTAAGCGTGCGAGCACTGAATGCCGGTGTCTTCTCTCCCCCAATGACCATGTTAATGATGAAATTACGGTTGTGCATCTGGAGGAGATCGAGTGCTTCAAAGTTTGGCTCGAACTGTTTGGAGAGAATTGGTGCATCATCGGCTGAGACACGGAATGTTATCATGGTACCGACGTTGCCAAATACGGCATCGCGCACCGTATCGCTCATCTGTGAAATATACTGATTGGCGACCGTAAGGTTGAGACCGTACTTACGCGCCTCGGAGAGTATGGTAGCGAATGAATCAGTGGCGAAGTTCTGAAATTCGTCAACGTATAGGTAGAACGGACGACGATCCTCAATGTTTGGAATATCCGATCGGCTCATGGCAGCCAGCTGGATCTTGGTTACTAGGAATGAGCCGAGGATACCGGCATTGTCCTCACCAATGAGACCCTTGGAAAGGTTAACAACCAGAATCTTGCCTTCATCCATGATCTGGCGGATATTGAAGGTGCTTTTCGGTTGCCCAATGATATTACGTATGATCGGATTGGCTGTGAAGGCACCAACTTTATTGAGTACTGGTGCGATGGCTTCAGCTTGGAATTTGTCATTCCAACTGGCGAATTCTACGTTCCAGAACTGCATGACGACGGTATCAGTACAGTAGCCAAGCGTCTCTTTGCGGAATTTCTTATCGGTAAGCATGCGTGTAATGTCGAGCATGGTCGTCTCTGGGCGATCGAGTAGCGCTAGGATAGTGTAGCGTAGGATGTACTCTAGACGAGGCCCCCAGCTTTCACCAAACATTCGCTTTAGCACGCCGATGACTTCTGATGATATATTCGTCTTCATGTTCGGATCTGTCACTTCAAGCGGATTGAATCCGAGTGGGTACGCGGTATCGGCTGGATTAAAATAGACGACGTCTTGCAGACGCGAACCAGGAATGAAGCGCATATTATTGACTGCAAAGTCGCCATGCGGGTCGATGATGGCATAGCCTTGGCCATGGAATACGTCTGAGAGAGCGAAGAGCTCCAGTAGACCTGATTTACCAGCCCCGGTCTGTCCAATAATGTAGACATGACGAGAGCGGTCGTAGCGTAGCATGCCGAATTGGTGATTAATACCACGGAAGTTAGTGACGCCAAAAGCAGAGATATTTTCATCGATGGCATCATTACCAGTGATGATAGGTAGTTTTGCTGGCGGTTCGGCGGTTTTTGACGAAGCCCAGACAATATTCGGTGTCTCGACGTTGGTGTGTGGTAGGTGGAAGACAGAGGCAAGTTCCTCGATATTCAAAATATAACCCTGACCGCTAAATGAGCGGGCTTTATATGCCGCAAGACTACTTTTCTCAAAGCTCATATCAGTACCTTTGAATCCATTGAGATTGGTACTATTGAACTGCTTGAAGGTACCGACGATTGCCTGCATCTGTTGTTTGGCAGTCTGGGCATTGCTACCAAGATACGCAAGGCGGATCTTGACTTCATAGCCAAGCTTCGTTGCTTTCTTTTCCGCTTCGCTGATGCGCGTTTTAGCGCGTTCCGACAGCTCTTTTCCTCCTGTAGCACCTGCTGCGCTAGTTTCTGGCGGTTTCCAGAGCGCTTCGAAAAATGTTGCGAACCAGTGAGCATCGAATCCTTGTCCGCCGAAAAGCGCATTGAAAGGGTTGCCGCCTTTGATGGATTCAATCCATCGATCAGTAGCTTTGTGCCAATTGTCGGGTATCGGCCTAGCAAGCACCTGAACCCAGACTTCGTCTCCGGTTGATTCGAGCTTGGCGAGTGTACCAGTAATGCCGGCAAGTGGGTCAACTTCGAAGTTTTGGAATGTTTTGATTGGTAAAAATTCAGCATCTGTTAGAGTGACTTCTCCCGTGTAAGTCACCGGGTGTTGACGCTCGTGCGAGGTGTAATCTTCATCGGCTTTATGGATCTGTACAGTTGGATACTGTGAGTAAATCTGTCCCTCTACGAAACTCAGCAGCGACTTGGGTACCCAGGCATAAAATCGAATCTGTCCATTGACAGAGGCGATTTCGAAACTCAGATGCTCTTGTAAGCCGCGTGTCTGACGAAGTTCGTCTTTGTCGCGAAGAATACCGTGGAGGCTGGCAAATAATTGTTCGGCAGCAAGCTCAGACTTATCGTTGGCTTTCGGTATCTCAAGAACGAGCAGGACACTTTCGGGCTGTTCGTGTACCGCGTCACTACGTCGATAATTAAGCCATGCCATGAAAAATAGGATGGCCGCTACGGGCAGTAGCACATACCAACGTAATAGGAAATCTAATATTTCAAGGAAAAACGACATAACTTTGCTCTCCCCTATTTTCCCACCTTACGAAAGTGATTGCAACAGGAGTGAAGGAACTTATGCTTTTTTAGCAATCTCAGCAAGCGCATATGTGGCTTTTGAAACGCGCTTGAACTCTGGCTTACTCTGAAGATTGAGGAGGATGGTGGTTTCTTTCACCTGGCGGCTCTTTAGGACTTGCTTAACGATCTCGTCGCGATGTAGCGGTTCGCCGGCCTTTTTAAGGACATCAGTGATGATATCTGATACAGTGCCCCTGCTGTAGCCCCAACTGTCGAGAGCGTAGATACCGCGACCGATGAGTACGAATCGCTTATCTTTGATGAGCTCGTTATGGATGGCCTGAGTAGTGACATTCTTGCGTTTAAATTCACTATCTTTGATAGCCTTGGCGATCTCTGAGAAGTGCAGAGGTTTGCCGTTATCTGCCAGGATGACATAAATTTTGTCGCGGATATTTTTTGGATTGACAGTTGGCCACTTGTTGAGACCCCAATTGTCTTTGAGGTGTGCAACTTTCTTGCTAACACTGGCAAGCGCGCGGACATGGTCAGGATGTTCGTACTTGTCTAGTTGGGCATGGAGTGCGTCAGCACTAATTGGTTCGCCATGTTCCTTGATGGTTTTGACGATAGCATCGACGTGTTCTTTAATTTTCTTCTCATCGCCATGTTCCTTGATGCCGACGGCATGATGATAATTATCACTCTCGGCAACAACAGTGATATTCGGAGAAAGTTCAGCAAGGAAGCCGACATGGGAACGTTCGAGTGGTGTACTCTTGCTTTTGACGAGCCGGTCGGTAATGTCTTGTACGCGAGCGATGCGGCCGTTCTCTGAGAGATGACGGACAATGGTTCTTTCGACGTCATGAACTGCTGGAACTTTATTTTCTTCGGCAGCGATCTTGAGACGGATAAGGATTGCCTTCTCGAGTTGACGGACGCGTTCACGGGTAATGCCTAGAAGCTCACCGATCTGTTCGAGTGTCTCCTTGCGGTCGTTCAGACCGAAGCGACGGGTGATGATTTCTTTCTCGCGATCCTGTTCGATAACACCAAGAACATCAGTCACAGCCTGTTTCAGCTCTGAAGCGATACTATTCTTTACCGTCTCTTCCATGGGTGTGGGCGCCTTTCTGCTCCAGTTGGCATAAGTGTAATAGCGTAACTAATACAAATTATAGAACATATATTTGTTAATGTCAACTATATGCAATAGTTAGACATATTATAGCACATACTAGACGCTTATGGTAAATATCATTTTAGCGCTTTTTTTCCACAGAAATGATTGTTAAGCAGGCCACAGTAATGGATATAAGTCAAAGATTACTTTTTAGTTGTGCGACGACGTGCTTTTTTTGCAGGTGTTTCAGCGAGTAGTTTTTTAGCTTCACTATGTGTGATCGACTTTGGATCGGTACCCTTTGGAACCTTAGCGTTCTTTTGACCATCAGTAATGTATGCACCGAAGCGGCCATTGAGTACTTTTGTTCCATCACCAAAGTCGGTGATATTCTTTTCAGCTTCTGACTTCAGCTTAGCGATATAAAATTCTTTAGCATCTTCAAGTGTAATGTCGTGTGGATCATGTGGCTTGATGTTCACAAAAAGCTTCCCTACCTGGATGTAAGGACCGAAACGGCCGATATTAGCCTTGATGTCTTGTCCATCATCAGTCTGTCCGACGAGACGTGGTAATTTGAAAGCATGAAGCGCTTCTTCTAGTGAGACGGTTTCAATACGTGCGCCTTTTGGCATCGGTGCAAACTGTGGTTTGTCTTCTTTGTCTTCGGTAGCACCTAGTTGGAGCATCGGGCCAAAGCGGCCGAAACGAGCTAGGATCGGCTTACCTGTCTTAGGATCAGTGCCGATTTCACGGGATTGCCCTACTTGGCTGCGGTCGATGCCACCAGATTTCTCGATTAGCTTATGGAATGGTGTGTAAAAATCCTTGAGCATGGTATTGCGATGCAATTTCTGATTAGCGATGTCGTCAAAATGCTCTTCAACAGTTGCGGTAAAACCATAATCGACGATCGGGTCAAAGTGGTCTGTCAGGAAGTCGGCGATTAGCTCACCGGCAGGCGTCGGGATGAGTTTTCCTTTGGTAGAGCCAGTTTTTTCTTGAACGATCTCGCGGTTTAGTCCACTCTCGAGCAGTTGCAATATGATGACGTCGCGCGGTTCACCTTCACCATCCCCCTTTTCGACGTAGCCGCGAGTCTGCACGGTGTCGATAATGGTAGCGTAAGTGCTCGGGCGACCAATGCCGAGTTCCTCGAGTTTTTTCACGAGGGTACCTTCGGTGTAACGCGCTGGCGGGCGAGTGAAGACCTCACGAGCTTCAATGAATGAGGTGATGAGCGCATCCTTTTTCTTCATTGCGGGCAGAAGTTCTTCCTTAGAGGTGCCGTAGATGCGCAGGAATCCATCAAAGATAATCACCTCGCCTTTAGCTTCAAATACCTGCTTGGCAGTCGAAATAGCGATCGTAACGACAGTCTTCTCGAGTTTCGCCGGGCTCATCTGGCTAGCAAGCGTGCGACGACGGATAAGATCATAGAGTTTCTGGTCGTATTCATCGTTACTGGCTGTTTCAAGTGACATGTCAGTTGGTCGAATCGCCTCGTGGGCTTCTTGGGCGTTGGCATTTTTCGTCTTGAATTTGCGAACGGTTAAATATTCTGGCCCGTAGAGTCGCTTGATGAATTCACCTGCATTGGTAATTGCCTGTCCGGAGAGGTTGACGCTGTCGGTGCGCATGTAAGTAATTTTACCAGCCTGATAGAGCCGCTGAGCACTCGACATAGTGGCTTTTGAGCCAAAACTAAGCTTACTGTTGGCCTCCTGTTGAAGAGTGCTGGTGGTGAATGGCGCACCTGGATTACGCGTACCGGGGCTTTTTGTAATGTCAGAAACGGAATACGTCGCATTCTGGAGCGACTCAAGGAAGCCTTGTGCCTCAGCCTCACTATCGAAGCGCTGATTGAGCTCGGCTTTGAGTTCTTGCCTCTCATGCGTGAAAAGCGCGCTGACTTTGAAGTGACTATTGCCGGCAAAGGCACGAATTTCACGTTCACGCTCTACAAGTAGACGTACTGCTGGGCTCTGTACGCGACCAGCCGATTTGCCACCAGGAACTTTCTGCCAGACAACTGGCGAGAGTTCGAAACCGACTATTCGATCCAGAATCTGGCGTGCCTGCTGGGCTTCGACGAGGCTCATGTCGACTGTGCGTGGTTGTTTGACTGCCTCTTCGATGGCGGTCTTGGTGATTTCGTGAAATACGATACGCTTGGTAGTCTTCGGATCGAGATTCAGGACTTCACAAAGGTGCCAGGCAATCGCCTCCCCTTCGCGGTCCTCATCGGTTGCTAGCCAAACCTGCTCGCTGGTCTTCACTGCTTTTTTTAGCTCGGTGATGATCTTCTTTTTCTCCGGGTCGACTTCGTAGACGGTATTGAAACCATTATCGA